>JADFDR010000072.1 GCA_018262735.1 Geobacter sp. | reverse complement strand
TGCGACGCGCAAGCTCGCGCTCGAACTCGAAGTTTGCGGTTTGATGAATGTGCAATACGCCGTGAAGGGTGATCAGATCTTCGTGATCGAAGTCAATCCGCGTGGTTCGCGCACGGTGCCGTTTGTTTCGAAGGCGATTGGGCGACCTTTGGCAAAACTCGCGGCGCTGGTGATTTCGGGCAAGACGCTCGAAGAACTTGATTTTACGACGGAGATTTGGCCGCGACACTTTTCGGTGAAAGAGGCCGTGTTTCCGTTCGTGAAGTTTCCGGGCGTGGATACGCTGCTCAGCCCCGAGATGCGCAGCACCGGAGAAGTGATGGGCATCGATTCGGATTTCGGCCGCGCTTATGCGAAGTCGCAAATCCAGGCCGGCAACAGCCTTCCGACACGCGGTCGTGTACTCGTGTCGGTGCGCGAAGAAGATCACGAGCGTGTTGCGAAATCCATGAAAGATCTTGTGGCGAATGGTTTTGAGTTGATCGCGACAACAGGCACTGCGCAAGCGTTGCAAGAGCTTGGCGTCAAGGTCGGGCATGTGCACAAGTGCGGAGAAGGATCGCCGAACACGGTCGATCGCATCAACGCGGGCGATGTCGACATCGTGATCAATACCGTCGGTGCAGACGTGAGATCGGTCAAGGATTCGTTCTCGATCCGTCGCGCATCTTTGCAGCGCGGGCTTCCTTATTTTACGACAGCATCCGGCGCTTGCGCTGCCGTTGGTGCGATTCGCGCTTTGCAAAAAGAATCGATCGGCGTGAAGTCGCTGCAAGAGATTCACGCAAAGGAATAGATTTTTCGGGGGCCCATGAGCGTTTCTCCGTTCACTGCGAGCACGCGCGGGATTTGTGCGCTCTTGCATGCATGCAGCGATGAGCCGCGCGCGGTGCTCGATGCAAATCTGCATGAAGCATTCGAGCGAGCAATCGCACTTTGCATTCCACCGTCGGCAAAGAAGGCGCTCGCCGATGCGCTCGCGCTCATCGAATCCGCAGAGACGGCGATGCGCGCGACGAACTCCGCGAAAGATTGGCAAGCGGCACTTCTGCGCGCGCTCGATTTGCTTGCACCGTTTTCCGAGGTGGCGTGGTGTGAGCACGCGCTTGCAAGCCCGCTTTCTGCGCTGAAAGGTGTTGGTGCAAAGCGCGCGGCGACTCTTGAAAAAAAGGGGTTTGCCACGATCAGCGATCTCTTGTTCCACTTGCCAAGTCGCTACGACGATCGGCGTTCTCTTTTGCGTGTTGGGGATTTGCAAGTCGGATCGCGTGTGACGTTTCTTGCCAAGGTGCAAGTGGCGGAGTTCACGCCTTCGCGAATGCGCGGCGGTACGTTGCGCCGTGTTTTTGAATCTACCGTCGGTGATGAAACGGGAACGATTCGTCTCAAATGGTTTCACGGCGGCGAGAGAATCAAGGATGTCGTAGTGCCGGGCGTGACGTTGCGCGTGACGGGCGACGTGCGTCGTTATCGCTTTCACAAAGAAATCATTCATCCCGAAGTCGAGCGTATCGACGCGGGAGCGAGTGAGAGCGAAGCCGAATCTTCCGCAGTGCCCGAAACGATTTGGCAAGATTTTCGCCAAGTAACGCCCGATTATCCGAGTCGCGAAGGCGTGAACATGCGCGGGCTGCGCTTCCTCATACACCATGCAGTGACGCAATATGCCGATCTCGTTTCGAGTTACTTGCCCGAGGCGCTCGCGAAGAAGCACGGGCTTCCGAGCGCGGCGGAATCTCTTCAAGAAATTCATTTGCCGGACGTCGATGTGGATCTCGAAGCGCTGCTCGAACGGCGCACGCCGGCGCACGCGCGGCTCGTGATCGAAGAATTGTATCTTCTCGAAGTGGGGCTGATGCTGCGGCGCGCCGAGCAAAAACGGCAGCCGGGTGTCGTGCTCGAAGGCGACGGCGCGCGCGTGCTTCGTGCCGTCGAGAATTTTCCCTTTGCGCTCACGCACGCGCAGCGCCGCGCGCTCGATGAAATTTTGCAAGATCTCCGAGAGCCGCATCCGATGCATCGCTTGGTGCAGGGCGATGTGGGCAGCGGAAAAACGGCAGTGGCTTTTTTGGCAGCGATTGCAGCGGTGGCGTGCGGCTATCAAGCAGCGCTGATGGCACCGACGGAGCTTCTTGCCGAACAGCACGAGCGCAGTTTGCGAAAACTTGCGCAAGCTTGCGGTGAAACCGAACTGCGTATGGCATGCCTTACGGCGTCGCGAGGTCGTGACGTGAGCGACGCGATCCGCGCGCGGCTTTCGAGTGGCGAGATCGATTTCGTGATCGGCACGCACGCGCTCATTCAAGACGATGTGAAGTGGAAGCGGCTTGCGCTTTGCGTGATCGACGAGCAGCATCGCTTCGGAGTTGCGCAACGCAAAGCGCTCATGGCCAAAGGGCCCGATGCCTTGGTGCCGCACGTTTTGGTGATGACCGCGACGCCGATTCCGCGAACGCTCGCGATGACACTTTATGGTGATCTCGATCTTTCCGTGATCGACGAGCTGCCGCCGGGTCGTAGCCCCGTCGTGACGGACGTGCTGCGCTCGGGGGAAGGCCAGCGCGTGGTCGAGATGATCCGCGCGACGATTGCGCGCGGCGAGCAAGCGTATGTTGTGTATCCGCTCGTGGAGGAATCCGAGAAGATCGATCTTCGCTCGGCGATGGAGTCGACGGAGAAAATCAAAGCGGCGTTTCCCGAGGCGCGTGTCGATCTCGTGCATGGTCGGCTCGATGCGCGCGAGCGAGCCGAGGCGATGGATCGCTTCGTGCGCGGTGAGACGCAAATCCTCGTTTCGACGACGGTGATCGAAGTCGGCGTCGACGTTTCGAATGCGACACTGATGGTTGTCGAGCATGCTGAGCGCTTTGGCTTGGCGCAGCTTCATCAATTGCGCGGGCGGGTGGGGCGTGGCAGCAAGTCGGGTGCGTGTTTGCTGATTTCGCGCAAAGTGACGGAAGATAGTGAGGCGCGCTTGCGCGCGATGATCGAAACTACGGACGGCTTCAAGATCGCCGATGCCGATTTGAAAATTCGCGGGCCGGGTGAATTTCTTGGCACGCGTCAAAGCGGGCATCTTCCCGATTTCAAAGTGGCAGATTTGCTTCGCGATTCGCGCTGGATCGCGGTCGCGCGCACGGCTGCAAGCGACACCGTGAAGCAAGATCCGCAGTTGAAACAGCACTCGGAGTTAGCGCGCGCGGTGGAGCTTCGCTGGGGCGCAAAGCTTTCTGTGCTCGGTGTGGGTTAACGCGTTTTCCGTCGGTGCGCGCGGCGTGCTTTTGAAAAAAGAAATCGAGAGTCGACGATGCGAGAAGATTCGAGGAAGCGAACGATGAAGCCGAAGAAGCGCAAGCCGCCCTTCGTGCGCGCGGCGCTGCAAACGCACAGGCAGCACATCAAGGAATTGCTTTGCGAACAACCACTCAGCTTTGGCGGGCTGCGCGAACAAGTTGGCGGCACGGTGCGTGATCTCGACGCAGAATTGCGTCATGTGCAGCTCAGTCTGCATAAGCCCGAGCGTTTCGTGGTGGTCGAGGCGGCGCGCTGTGCCGAGTGTGATTTCGAATTTCGCGATCGCGAGATCAAGCGCTTCCATGCACCGGGCCGTTGCCCGCAATGCCGCTCGACGCGAATTTTCGATCCCGTCTTTCGCATCGACGGTGTTGTGGAAAAATCGAGTGCTTGTGCGGAAAACGCAATCCGGCAAACTGAACCCAACGAAGGAGAATCGGAAAATGGCAACGGGGAGTAATCGCGCGATCATTGCGGCGTTTCTCGCAAACCTCGGAATCGCGATCGCGAAGTTCATCGGCTTTGCCATCACCGGCGCGGCATCGATGCTGGCCGAAGCCGTGCATTCGCTTGCCGACACCGGCAATCAGGCTTTGCTGCTTTGGGGTGGTGTGAGTGCTCGCCGCGCACCGACGGAAACACATCCCTTCGGCTATGGTCGCGAGCGTTATTTTTGGTCTTTCGTCGTGGCGCTCGTGATCTTCTCGCTCGGTTCGGTCTTTGCGATCGTCGAGGGAATCCAAAAAGTTTTGCACCCCCACGAACTCGAATCTCCGCTGATTGCTGTTGCGATTTTGGCGTTCGGGATCGCACTCGAATCGTTTTCCTTTCGCACGGCCATTCACGAAGCGCAGCCGCTGCGTGGCAAATCTTCGTGGTGGGAATTTATTCATCAAACGCGCAATCCCGAGTTGCCCGTGGTTTTGCTCGAAGATCTCGGTGCGTTGATCGGTTTGGTCTTGGCACTTCTTGGTGTCGGTCTCGCCTACGTTACGCACGATCCGCGCTTCGATGCACTTGGCAGCATCGCGATCGGAATTTTGCTCGGCGGGATCGCCATCGTGCTCGCGCTCGAAATGAAAAGCCTGCTCATCGGTGAATCGGCGCACCCGGAGATCGTGCAAAAATTGCAAGAAACCATCGCGTCACATCAAAGTGTCAAGCGCCTGATCCACCTGCGCACGTTACACCTTGGCCCCGAAGAAATTCTCGTCGCTGCCAAACTCGAATTCGACGGCAAGCTCAGCTTTGCAGAGCTCGCCCGCGAAATCGACGCCGTCGAAGCCCGCCTCCGCGAACAAGTCCCCAAAGCCAAAATGATTTTCCTCGAACCGGACGTCCACCGCACACCGACGGTGTGAGGAAGGTGACGCGTATTTTGCGAATCGAGGATTTCGAGCGCAAATCGCTTATTCGTAGTGTGTCCACATTCGCAGGACTTTTACGATGCGTTCTTTTTCGAGAATTTGATACACAAGGCGATGTTGAATGTTGATTCGCCGCGAGTAGGCTCCCTCAAGATCGCCCACCAATTTTTCATAGCGTGGTGGGTTCTGATACGGATCAGCCTGCAGTATTTCGAGGAGCGTTTCCGCTTGTTGACGCAGGTTTGATTTTGCGATTTTTTTTGCGTCTTTTTGAGCCTGCTTGGTGAATACGATGCGCCAGTTTTGCTTGGTTACCAACCGGGGCGCTCCGACGTTTTGGACAAAGGCGTTTTCAATCCCTTGCGAATTGATTCCCGCATGCCTGGAATCGAAAGCAAATACAGCGTTTCCTGCACAGCGCGCCAATCTTCCTCAGATACGAGCACGGCGTTATGTCGCTTGCCCGTGATGTGTACGGGCTCGTGCGACTCGGTCGCATCGTCGAGCAACTTATACAGGTTGGCGCGCGCGGCGCTCGCGGTGACGGTTTTCATGATTTCGCTCCTCTGTCTTGCAACGTACGTGATTCCGTACGCCATGGCAATCCCCGAATCGATTTTTCTCTAAGTGTCGTCGGTGTGAGTCGATGCCCTTGGAGTTGCACGAAGCAGGAAATTGCCTGCCGTTGACTTTGGTATATACCGGAATATACTGCTGGCATGTTTTTGGAAGAAGTCGTGCGAGTGTTGCGAGATGAGCGGGTCCGCTTTGCGGTGGCAGGTGGCTTTGCGGTGGCATTGCATGGTGCGCTGCGCGGCACCGTCGATATTGATCTCGTGCTTGCACTCGACCGCAAGTCGATGCGTGCCGCCGAAAAGGCGCTGACCGCGCTCGGACTCGTTTCCCGGCTTCCAATTACGGCGGATCAGGTTTTTCATTTTCGCAAAGAGTACATCGAGAATCGAAATCTCATTGCCTGGAATTTCTATCATCCCACCGATCCGACCAAGCTCGTCGATATTCTCATCACGCACGATCTGCGCAAGCTTAAAACAACACAAGTTCGAGTCGGGAGGAGTGTGATTCCGATTTTGGATATTCCCAGTTTGATTGCCATGAAAAAAGCCGCGAACCGTCCGCAAGATATCGAGGACGTGAAAGCGCTCGAGGGGTTGAAATGAAAAAGCAAGAAAAGCCCGTGCAGTTCTTTAGCGACGAGTACCTCGAACAGTGTCGGAAGATGCGCCCGGAAGAGATTCTCACGTTTCTCGAAAGTTTTCGGAAGCTTCAGGCTGCGACGCCGTGTCAAAGCAAGTTGATCAGCCTCAAGGTGCCGGAGGATTTGCTCCGCGCTTTCCAGCTCAAGTCCAAGGCGCACGGCTTGCGTTATCAAACTCAGATCAAGACTCTGATGAAAAAATGGATCGACGAAAACGGATGAGGAGGCGCTAGCCTAAAGCGGCGAATTCGTGGTTTGGCTTCCTCACTCGTGCTTTAGCGGGCGTGCAATCCAGACAAAGGGTTCACCTCTTGCGCCGCTTGATTTCCGCCATGTCCGAGTCGGGGTAAGGGCGAGCAGGAGAATTGGAGCAAGGCGATGCCCTGGACGTTCGCGCACCCTGCAGCAGTTTTGATTTTCCGTCGCTGGTTTCCGGCGCGGTTACATTTTCTTGCGTTGGTGGTTGGGAGTCTCGCGCCGGATTTTGGCTACTACGTTTCGCGCTTTGATCTTGCAAAGCTTGCGCATACGGCTTGGGGAAGTTTGAGCGTTGCGCTGCCAAGCGGCCTCGTCTTGCTGCTGATTTTATATCTCTTGCGCGAACCGCTTTGTTTCTTGTTGCCGTCACCTGCAAGTGCTGCGCTGAGATCTTGGTTTTTTCAGAACATCGAGTTGCGCATTGTGACACTGTTTTGCGTTGTGCTTTTCATTGAACTCGGTGTGTGGACGCACATTGTTTGGGATTCCTTTACGCATCGTAGTGGTTGGGTGGTGATGCAGCTCGCTTTCTTGCAACGGCCAGCCTTGCACTGGGATTCGCTGACGCTTCCGATCTATTCGTTGTTGCAGCACGCGAGTACTCTTCTTGGTGTCGGTATTCTTGTGCTCGCCTCGCGAATGGAGTGGCGCAAGCAGCGCATACCGCAATCCGATGCGCTGAGTCGTTCCGATTTTTTGCGTTACGCGCTGCTTGGCTTTTTGGCGACTCTTTCCTTTTTGCTTGCACTGCAGTTTGCCAGGCAAGTCGCGCGCGCAGTCGACGCAACGCTGTTTTTACGCGTTTTGGTGTTTCATATCGCGATTTACAGCGTAAACATTTTTCTGTGTCTTTTCTCTTTCGTTGCAATTGCAAGTTATTTGTTGCATCGTGTGCGGTCTTCGAGATCGGGCTAAAACTTTGTACGGGGTGATCTTAGACATTCGCGAGGGAGGGGCAAAATGCGCGAGGGTGTTTTTTGGAAGCGATTCTTTTTTGTGTTTTTGTTGACCGTCAGTCTCTGTGGCTGCGTGACGACACAGCATTATGTCATCGACAATCGGGCGCTCAAGGAGGGCTGGAGTATTCCTGCTTCGGGCGCTTCCTGGGAGGTCGGCAACCGCGGGCACAATTCCGAGATGGCAGCGGTGGAATACATGCCACGAGGCGAGCAAATCGAAAACTGGTCGAGTCTGATTACGACACAGACTTTTGTACTGGCTCCGAAGCGCGGGCTTCTCTCGGCGATGTTGCAGAATATGTACGAACAACTCAGCCGGGATTGTCCATCGTTCAAATTTTCCGTGCTCGAGGATTCGGGTCGCAGTATTGTGTATGAGTGGTCGCATTTGGGTTGCCAAGGTTTTCCAGCGCAACATGAAATTTCCCGTTATCAACTCGGCCAGATCGGAGTGCACCGGCTCGCGTTTACGACAAAAACGACACGAATCGATGAGCGCTTGCGCAAGGAGTGGATCGATATCATTCGCCGCGCTGTGCTCGTCACGCCCGCGCCTGTTTTTTCTTTGCAACGAGGGGATGGGCTCGCAACATTGCCGCAAATTTCCGACGGAGTGAAGTGAGATGCGCCGACATCTTTCGAGAAGGAAGCCGTGTTCCTCGAAAGGCTTTGCGCATTTTTGGGGCGCATTGGCGCGGCGTGCGGAATGCGCTTGAGGCCGGCCGTTCTTGTCGATTCGTGCCGCATCCTCATGTCTCAAGGCGATAAGTTTCGACGCGGTGCTCCGCGCGCTTGACGCATCACTTGACTTATACTTGGCTTATCGCGAGCGCTTTTTCCGGGAGCCTCTGTTCCATTTTGCTTTGTAAATGCAAGTTGCATTTTTCACCGACGGAAAACATCCGTCTGGTTTGCGAAAGTGCTCAAAAATGAGAATGGATTAGAGACTACTTCGATATCCGAGATGCGCTTGCTGCGAGATGTGTCTCGTCAAAGAAACGACTCCAATATGTGTAATGCGTGCGGTTGGTGGAAGACGCTTTTTCTCGGCGGTGCGCTCGGCGGCATGATCGCCGGCCTCGCGCTGCCGTTGACGGGCCAGCGTGAGGCGTTTGACGCAAGTCCGGTTTACTATCTCACGGCGACTTTCGTCGCGGGTGTTCTGGCGACTCTTCCTGCGCCGCGCTTTTGGTGGTTGGCGGTCCTTGCGGTTTTTCTCGGCGAGCAGATCTACTACGCGGCCGCATATCCCGAAATACGCGCATGGTTCTTGTTCGGCCTGCTCATCAATGTCATCCTGCCAACCTGGTGGTCCACTGCCGTCGGTGCGCTGCTGGTATTCTTCGGCGCGCGCGTGAC
>JADFDR010000071.1 GCA_018262735.1 Geobacter sp. | reverse complement strand
ACGTGCAGGATTCGCTTGCTCGACGGCGACGGCATACAACTCTTCGAGCTCGCGACGCAGTTCACTCGGCGGCAGAGTTTCCCTCGTCTTTCGCCTCGGTACTCGGCAGCAAGCGCACCTCGATGCGCCGATTGTGCGCACGTCCGTCGGCGGTGGCATTGTCTGCGACGGGATAATACTCGCTGTACGAAACACCCGTCATGCGTTCGGGTTGCACGCCTTGCCCCTGAAACAAGCGCACGACTTGCGTTGCACGGCCACTGGCAAGCTCCCAATTCGAGGGAAAACGCAGAGTCTCGATCGGCACATTGTCGGTGTGCCCTTGCACGACGACGCGATACGTCGCATCGCGAAGCCGCACAGAAACTTTCTTGAGCATCGCAATGCCTGTGTCACTAAGTTGTGTCGATCCACTCGGGAAGAGCACCTCGCTTGGCATGTTCAAACGGATTCCATCGCGAAGCTGCTCGATTTGGATTTGCCCTGCTGCGACCTCGGATTCGAGATCGGTCACCAGCTTGTCGTAGGTGCCACGCAAATTTTGCATTTCCTGATCGCGCTTTTGCAACTCGGCTTCTCGTGTCTGCAGCGTGCCGTGCAAGGTATCGCGCTCCGTCTGCAGACTCGCAATGTCGCGTTGTAGCGCCTTGCGTTCCTTCTCCAAGTTCGTACGGTCGATTCGTAAATCTTCGACGGAGTTGACGAGTCCTTTGCGTTCACTCGATAAACTTTCATTCGATGCTTCGAGCAATCCGACTCGATCGGCAAGTCGCGCACGCTCGGATTTCACCTGCGAAAGCTCATCCAGAGTTGCCAAGTGCGTCTTGCGCGTCACGCACGCAGAACTCGTGACCACGAGCAAAAGCACCGCGCACAGCGCACGCGCAGCCGAGTGCATCCGATCCAAATCAGACAGCTTCCGCTGCGGCTGCAAGTGGGATATCCAACGCAAGAGTGTGTTGTAAAGCTTCACCAATCGTCTCCACATAAATGAGTTCAAGTCCATGTAACAACTCGGGGCGAATCTCCGCCACGTCTTGTTCGTTGCGAGCAGGCAACACGACTTTCTTGATGCCCGCGCGCTTTGCGGCCAGCACCTTTTCCTTAATGCCACCCACCGGCATCACTTTTCCGCGTAGCGTAATCTCGCCCGTCATCGCGATATCCGGCGGCACACTTCGCCCCGTAAACAACGAGGTGAGTGCCGTCACCATGCCTACTCCTGCCGACGGACCATCCTTCGGAATAGCACCGGCAGGCACATGCAAATGCAAATCGGATTTTTCAAAATTTTCCGCAGCGATTCCAAATTGATCGCAATGCACGCGCAACCACGAGCGCGCAGCTTCGACGGATTCTTTCATCACGCCACCCAAGTTGCCGGTAAGTTTGAGATCTCCCTTGCCTGGCATTTTCGTGCACTCGATAAAAAGAATGTCACCACCCGCCGGTGTCCACGCGAGCCCGACCGCAACGCCAGGCCGGCCAGCGCGATCGGCAAGCTCCGACTCGAATCGGATCGGACCGAGTAGCGCCGCAAGCTCCTCCGGCTTCACCACAATCGGTCCCTGCAAATTTTCTTCTGCAACACGACGCGCGATCTTACGCGCCACGGTGCCAATCTCGCGTTCGAGATTCCGTACTCCCGCCTCGCGCGTGTAACTGCGGATGATTTCGATCAATGTCTCATCGCAAATCTCGAGACCCACTGCTTTCACGCCATTGGCTTCGAGTTGGCGCGGCACGAGATAGCGTTTTGCAATCTCAAGCTTTTCCTCCTCGATATACCCCGGCAACTCGATCACTTCCATTCGATCGCGGAGTGCTGCAGGGATGGGATCGAGCACGTTGGCCGTCGCAATAAAGATGACACTCGAAAGATTAAACGACACTTCCAGGTAATGATCGCTGAAAGTACTATTCTGCTCCGGATCCAAAACTTCGAGCAGCGCCGACGAAGGATCGCCACGAAAATCCGCTCCAACTTTATCGACTTCGTCGAGTAAAAAAATCGGATTGCGCGTGGTGGCACGTCGCATGCCTTGAATGATGCGACCCGGCATTGCACCGACGTACGTACGGCGATGACCGCGAATTTCCGCTTCATCGCGTACACCGCCGAGTGAAATACGTACAAACTTGCGATCGAGTGCGCGCGCAATGGATTTACCAAGAGACGTTTTGCCGGTGCCCGGCGGTCCGACGAAACATAGGATCGGGCCTCGCAAATCTTTCTTCAACGAGAGCACGGCAATGTACTCGACAATGCGATCCTTGATCTTCTCGAGACCATAGTGATCTTCATCGAGAATCTTGCGCGCTTCGGCGACATCGAGCCGATCTTCGCTCAGCGCGGACCACGGCAAATCGGTCATCCATTCGAGATAGGTACGGATCACACCATGTTCGGCTGCCGCCGTCGGCATTTGCGACAAACGCTCGAGTTCGCGATTGGCTTGTTTGAGCGCCTCTTCGGGCATTCCCGCAGCATCGATACGAGTGCGCAAACGATCCAGTTCTTCGCCCGCGTCTTCCGTCTCACCCAGCTCGCGACGAATCGCCTCGAGTTGCTGACGCAACATGTATTCACGTTGCGTCTTGCCAACTTCGGTTTGCACCTTTTCGCGAATCTCACCTTCCACCTTCACAGCTTCACGCGCGCGTGACACTTCGGCGAGTACAAAGCGCAGCCGTGCGGCGAGATCCATCTCTTCGAGTACGGCTTGCTTCGTCGCAATATCGACATCGAGATTCGAAGCGACGAGATCCGCGAGCTTCGAAGGATCATCCAGATTGGTAGCGAGCGCCTGCAACTCGTCGGAGAGTCGAGAACTCTCAGCGACGAGCGACGAGAAATGTTGCGAAACATTGCGCGTGAGCGCAGCGATCTCGACAGAGCTTGGATCTCCGACGACTTGCAAAGCATGAACGCGCGCCTTGAGATACGGTTGCTCGCTCGTGAAATCTTCAATGCGGCAACGTGCAACGCCTTGCACCAAGAGCCTGTACGAAGCATCCGGAAACTTGAGCATCTTCACGATGCGCAGCACCGTACCAACGCGATAAATGTCTTGCGGGCCAGGGCTTCCCTCGACGTCCTGACGCACCGCCACCACAAGCATCAAACGCTTTGGCGTACGCAACACTTCGTCGATCAAACGCTGGGAGCGCGCCGTGTTCACCAAAAGCGGTGAAAGTAAAAACGGAAAGAGCACCGTGTTCTTGAGTGGCAAAACCGGCAGCTCGTCCGGCAATTCGCTCAAATCAAAATCTTCGCTCGATTCCGCATCGATCGAAACTTCGACCGGCTTTTCGGAGTGCGCCTCGCGTTGCGGATTTTTCTCTTCGTCGTCCATACACACCTTGGTGACATCGAATATCTGTTGTACCGAGCCGCCTCTGGAAAGGTCCAGCGTGGAGGTTCGCTCCGCCACACCCGACCTTTGGATTCCTTGCCCTACCTGCTTCCCGTCACTACCACGAACTACTGCTGCTCACGATTCCCGACGATCCTGACCAATGGCACGCCTTGATCCGCTCACTCCCCGCAAGATTCGCGCAATGCAAAACGACACGTACAAATTTCAAAAGATCGCATCTTGCGAAATGCCAACTCAAAAAACGTCGGCAAAGAAGCTCGCATGCGTACAGCGCGTTGCTTGATGGCGCAGAAAAGACCCGCTTCCAAACTGGAAGCGGGCTTTTTTTCTATGCATTTCGAAGACAACTCGCAGCCTTCGTCACTTTTCTGTGTACTCTGCATCGATCACGTCGTCGCCCGACTTGCCGCCGCCTGCGCCCTCTGTCTCAGCTTGCTGCGCCGCACCGCCTTGGTCCTTGTAGAGGATCTCGGCAAACTTGTGCATACCTTGCTCGACACGTTGATGTGCCGCCTCGATCTTGGCGCGATCGTTGCTCGCAAGATCCTGTTTCGCCTCGGCAAGCACCTTCTCGAAATCGGCCACTTGCTCGCTCGGCAGCTTCTCCTTGCTCTCGCGAATGGTTTTCTCCGCGCTGTAAATCAGCGTATCGAGATGATTCTTCTTCTCGATCAACTCGCGATTTTCTTTGTCCTCACTCGCGTGTTGTTCGGCCTCTTTCACCATTCGTTCGATGTCGTTCTTCGCCAGCGAGCCAGAACCCTCGATGCGTACCGATTGTTCTTTGTTCGTCGCTCGATCCTTGGCCATCACGGAAAGAATACCGTTTGCGTCAATGTCGAACGTCACCTCGATTTGCGGAACACCGCGCGGTGACGGCGTAATTCCGCTCAGAATGAACTGACCGAGCTCGCGGTTGTCGCGCGCCATCTCGCGCTCACCCTGCAACACGCGAATTTCCACCTGCGGCTGATTGTCGGCCGCCGTCGAAAACACCTGGCTGCGCTTGGTCGGAATCGTGGTGTTGCGCTCGATCACTTTCGTGCATACACCACCAAGTGTCTCGATGCCGAGCGAAAGCGGCGTGACGTCGAGCAAGAGCACGTCCTTCACGTCGCCCGCAAGCACGCCACCCTGAATCGCTGCACCGAGCGCGACCACTTCGTCCGGGTTCACACTCTTGTTCGGTTCTTTGCCAAAGAACTCGGTCACGCGCTTTTGCACGAGTGGCACGCGCGTCGAACCACCGACGAGAATCACTTCGTCGATTTGCGACGTCGACAATCCCGCATCCACAAGCGCTTTGCGACAAGGCTCCAGTGCTCGCTCGACGAGCGGCTCGACCAATTGCTCGAACTTCGCGCGCGAAAGCTTCGTCGTCATGTGCTTGGGACCCGCAGCATCCGCCGTGATGTACGGCAAGTTGATGTCGGTCGATTGCGCCGTCGAAAGCTCGATCTTGGCCTTCTCGGCCGCTTCGCGCAAACGCTGCAGCGCCATCGGATCCTTCGAAAGATCGATGCCCTGGTCTTTCTTGAACTCAGCAAGCAAGTAATCAATCACGAGCTTGTCGAAGTTGTCGCCACCAAGATGTGTATCCCCGTTGGTCGACTTCACTTCCACCACGTTCTCGCCCACTTCGAGAATCGAAATGTCGAACGTACCGCCACCAAAGTCGAAGACCGCAATCTTCTCGTCGCCCTTCTTGTCCATGCCATAAGCAAGCGCGGCCGCCGTCGGCTCATTGATAATGCGCTTCACGTCGAGGCCTGCGATTTTTCCTGCATCCTTCGTCGCCTGGCGTTGTGCGTCGTTGAAATACGCCGGCACCGTGATCACGGCTGCGGTCACCTTTTGGCCGAGATAGGCCTCCGCCGAAGCCTTCATTTTTTGCAGGATCATCGCCGAGATCTCTTGGGGCGCATAATCCTTGCCATCCGCCTGAACGACTGCCATGCCGTCCTTGCCCTTTGCAAGTGTATACGGCACTTGCGTCGCTTCTTCGGAAACCTCGTCGACCCGACGACCCATGAAGCGCTTCACCGAATAAATCGTGCGCTTCGGATTCGTCACGGCTTGGCGCTTCGCAATCGTGCCTGCCAAGCGTTCGCCTTCATCCGTAAATGCCACGACGGACGGCGTCGTGCGTCCACCCTCTTCGTTCGTGATCACGACGGCTTCGCCGCCCTCCATGACGGCCACGACCGAATTCGTTGTTCCAAGATCGATCCCGATCACCTTGCCCGAATCTGCCATTTTTCACTCCTCTGGCTTTTCGCCAAACAAAAGATTTCTCAACTGCCTTCTGCAAAAACGCTGCACACAGACTCTGAAATCAAAAAATGAATCAACAAAAAACTGAATAGAATCAAGCACTTCCGAAAGTGCGGCGGAATTGTGTTCTCCGCAAATTCCCTGTCAAGGCACAGAATGGAAAAAACCAAGATGCTGCAAAAAAGGAAGCGAACGAACGCATCCGGCTTTGGGTTCTGCACCAACGGCACAACCTCGCATCTTCTGCACCGTCGGAGATCCGTCGAACAATTCGCAGTTATGGGCAACGCCGCGGCCGACGATCTCGCCTTTCTGCGCCGTCGGAGTCCACGGCATTTTGATGAAAAACAGCAAAGACTGCGTCACCAAACACCGCACACGAGCGACTACCAAGAGCCTCCTGCCGCAAAGAAAGCGCCGTCGGCAAATCATCTTTCGTTTGCAAACTAACCCTTTGAAAACAAAGCAGAAGCATTGTGTGCTGAATGGTTGGAGCCGGGTCGATATAAAGGTACAATGCGTCGCGTTTCTGGGGGCTTTTCAAGAATTGAGAATCGACAATGCAGCGAAGCGATCGCAGTCGCAGATCGCGTGGTCGCCGCAAACTTTCGACCGTGTCTCGACTTCCCCATAAGGTGGTCTTTTGAAATGAATCGTCTTGCTACTTGGGTTGCGAATGGAACGCTCGCCGTTCTTTGCTGTTTCCTCGCCGTAGCGACGGTTCGCCAATTTCTGGCGCATGCAGCAACGCCGAATTCAGCATTCCTGGCCACAAGCGCTGCTCCCGTGGCAAAACCCGATGCGTTGCGACTCGACCCGCAGCGCATCGTCGAAGCAAGCCCCTTTTCGCTTCCCGGCGCCACCGCCGTCGACATGAACAACCTGCCCGCAACACAACTCTCGCTGCGCCTGCTTGGAACACTCGTCACCGCAAGCCTCGACACTTCGTTTGCAGCCATTGAAGAAACCGACTCCCGCTTGTCACACATCGTCAAGACGCAAGACCGCATCAAGAATACGGCCACCATCGTCTCGATCGAACGCAAACGAATCGTCCTCGATAACGCCGGACAACGCGAAGAGCTCGTCCTCGACGAAGCCCCCGCAGCGAACCCTTCCAACAACGCACTCGCTCTGCAAGCGCGCGGCACTGCGCGGCGCAATGCGGTGCGCTCGGCAAGCGCAGCATCTTCGCTCTCCGACGAAATTGCCATGCGAAACCGCTCGGCACCGACGACACAAGCTGCGCCGAGCACCACGAGCAACGTCGTCTCCGCCTCCTCCGACCCCGCGAAATTGCTAAAACAAGCGCGGCTTTTACCCAAATTTGAAGAAGGCAACATGGTCGGTATGCAAATCAACGCCATTGAAGGGGACAGCCTCTTTGCGAGAATCGGCCTTCACAATGGCGACATCGTCAAAGAGTTCAACGGATCGCCCGTGACCGACACAAAACGAGGGCTGGATATGCTGCGGAACTTTACGACGGCACAAGAGTTCAATCTGGTCGTGCAAGGCGCAGATGGAAGTGCGCGATCCATTCACTATGAAATTCGGGAAGAAGATCGATGAAAACCGTAGCAGCAGATTCCGCCCCCAAGGCCAGTTTCTTTTCCCGACGCTTTTTTGCGTTGCACATTGCAACACTTTTGAGTGTTCTGTGCCTTGCAATTCCGAGTGCAGCGCAAACTCCGGAGATGCAAAGCGATACGAGCGAGATGCCCCGTGTCGGCACACCCACCACCGATGGAACCGGTGGCAACTTGGAAGGCGACATCGTCCCGCCGCCCGCTTCGACGGATCTCGAAAGCGCGGAAATCCTTCCGCCCAGCGCCGTGCCGCCGTCCGCCGCACCCTCGCCTCCGTCGTCTCAGGCTGCCCCCTTCCAATCGCCGATCACGCCACCGCGAAGATCGTCACTCCAAACAGGAACTCCACGCCCGGGAACAGCCAGCTCGACACAGTCTGCACAAAACACGGGCGAAGGACTGCGCCTTGACTTCAACAACGCCGACATCACGGTCGTCATCGACACCATCTCGAAATACACGGGGAAAAACTTCATCTACGACGAAAAGGTGCGCGGCTCGGTCACGATCGTTTCTCCGACACCCATTTCGGTCGATCAGGCCTACGCCGTACTCGAATCGATGTTGCAAGTCAAAGGCTTTGCCACCGTCGAAGGTCCAGGCGGCGTCATCAAGATCATCCCTGCCGCCGATGCGAAGCAATCGAACATCGACACCTCCCTGTCGAAAGGCAGCGCTGCGTTGCGCGATCGTTTCGTCACGCGCCTGATTCCGCTCCACTATGTGGACGCCGTACAAATCGTAACCACTCTCTCGCCGCTGATTTCGCGCGACGCCTCGCTCATGGCCTACGAACCGACGAACACGGTGATCATCACCGACGTCGAAGCCAATATCAAACGTGTGTTATCGATCCTCGAAACGATCGACGTCGAAACGTATCGCGCGCAATTGACCTTGATCAAAATCGAACACGCCGACGCGGCGGCGATCGCAGATCAACTCGTCGAAATTTTCGGCGGAGAAGTGCGCTCCTCGGGCGGATCGGCAGCGGCGGCCGCTCGCCGTGCGCGCGTTACTCCGCCCACGCAACCTGCTCCCAACGTCTCGACGAATCCAAGCGATCAAAGCCAAGTTCGCATCATCACCGATGCACGTACGAACTCGCTCATCGTGCTTGCCTCGCGTTCGAAAATCGAAGACATCCGCTCGCTCATCACCAAGCTCGACGTTCCCGTAACGGGAGGTGGACGCATTCATGTGTACTATCTCAAACAC
>JADFDR010000070.1 GCA_018262735.1 Geobacter sp. | reverse complement strand
CCACCCGTGCCGAGAGTCGAAATTTGGTTACGGCTTTGCCAAGGAGTGCACGCGCATCGGGTGTGGCTGCGATGAGTTCATCGATGGCTTCGTCTGGAATTTCGGAGTTCGTTGTGCCGGAGAATTTTTGGAGTCGAACACGCTGCGTTTTGCGCGCTTCTTTTACGCATGCGCGAATTTCATGGCTTGCTTTGTCCGCGCGCGACGCATCGAGTTCTTGCCACGAGACAGCCGGAAGTTCGAGATGCAAATCGATGCGATCAAGAAGCGGTCCGGAGATACGACTTGCGTAACGCAAAATTGTGGCATCGTCGCAGCGGCAATCGCGTTCCGGATTGAGTCTCCAGCCACAGGGACACGGATTTGCGGCAGCGATCAATTGGAAGTGTGCCGGAAACGTGCAATGAAACTGCGCGCGCGCGATCGTGACTTGTCGATCTTCGAGAATCTGACGCAAGCCTTCGATGGCGCGGCGTGGAAACTCCGGCATTTCGTCGAGAAACAAGACTCCACGATGCGCAAGCGAAACCTCGCCTGGCGACGGTGGAGCACCGCCGCCGAGCAAGCCCGCAAAGCTCGTCGTGTGATGCGGTGCGCGAAAGGGACGTTGTGTCAGCAGCGCTGCGTGTCCGGCATTTTTGACTGCGCCGTGGATGCGCGTGACTTCGAGTGCTTCTTCGAAATCGAGTTCTGGCAGTAAGCCGGGCAGGCGGCGTGCGAGCATCGTCTTGCCACAGCCCGGCGGGCCGCGAAAAAGAAGACCGTGTGCGCCGGCAGCGGCGACTTCAAGCGCTCGTTTGCCGCGCTCTTGTCCGCGCACATCGATGAGATCCGGCAGCGGAGTTTCCGACGTAGCAAAGGGAAGAGGGTGTGCCCGAGTGACACCTTTTCCTGTCAACAAAAATTCGATCACCGACACGAGGGAACTCGCACCCCAGACTTCGATACCGGGAATGGCAGCCGCTTCGCTCGCGTTTTCTTCGGGCAAAAGAATTTTTTTGCAGTTCGCGTCGCGCGCCGCTGTTGCAAGAGCAAGGCCGCCCGGGATGGGACGGATTCGTCCGTCGAGCGCCAATTCTCCGAAGAGTGCAGTTTCGTTTACGCTTGCAGCCTCGAGTGCGCCAGCTTCGAGCAAGATGCCGATTGCGATCGGCAAATCGAGTCCCGCGCCACTCTTGCGCAAATTTGCGGGAGCAAGATTGATGACGACACGGCGATCGGGGAACGAATGGCCCGATGCTGTGATTGCCGCTCGCACCCGCGCTGCACTTTCCCGTACCGCTGCTTCGGGCAAACCGACGATGTCGATGCGTGGCAATTGGGAGCTGATGCGCACTTCGACTTCGATCATTCGTCCGTCGATGCCAACGAGCGCGCCGCCGAGAACTCGAGACACAGACTTCTCCTTGGGATCCAATCGAGATCAAAACGACTGCTTCCGGAATGCGCGATTTGCAAATTCGGAAGTGCCTGGAAAGCTTGCGGGGGGACATGCTTTCGCGAAGTGGGTGCCCGAGCGCGCGAAGACGTAACGCAAAAAATTTTTCTTTTCGGAATTTTAAGGCAGTATTGGCGTCCTTGGAGAATGCACCGCGGGCGAGCTTGGCATCCAGGCGCAAAGCAAAAGCGGATCTTTGCGTTTGCTTTGAAGGATGCGTCGGAGCCGAGAGGGGTGCATTGTGCTGGTGCGCAGAGGGTTGCCCGTGCACTGCGAGAGCGGGGAAGATTTCATGGAGGATTCAAGATGCAGAGTTTCGCATTTTGAATCTTGAAACAGGAAAGGTGGGTCGATGTTGCCGAAGTTTTCATTGCAAAAGACAAAGCGCCAACTGAACAAGGGGGTAGGCATGGGGATGGGTATTCGATGGAAGATCGCTTCGCTCGCCGTTTTGATTCTTGGCGTTCTGGCGTGTGCGGCGCCTCCACCACCGCCGCCGGTCGAAGTCAATACGGGGCAAGCCTTCTCGTCGGAGCGCGCTTGGCAACACTTGCTTGCGTTGAGTGCAATGGGTCCGCGTGTTGCAGGCACCGACGGAGGCAAGCAAGCGTACGATTACATTTGGCAGCAAGTGCAGGACCTCGGCCTCGATGTCGTTGCGCAAGAAGCGACGATCACGCGGCCGTCGGGTCCGGTAACGCTACGCAATATTGTGGCGACGATTCCAGGTGCTTCCCCTGACTTGTTCTTGCTTTCGACGCACTACGATACGCATCCTATGCCGGACTTCCCGTTGATCGGTACGAACGAAGGCGCGTCGGGAGTTGCGGTTTTGCTCGAGCTTGCACGGGTGTATGCAGCAAGCCCTTTGCCGTACACCGTTCAGATTAGTTTTATCGACGGAGATATGTTGCCGGGCGACGAAGCGAAATCCTTGACGGAGTTGCTTCCGGGGAGCAATGCCTGGGCAGAGTGGCTGCAGGGCCAAGGGTTGCTTGCGAATTCGCGCTTTGCGCTCGTGCTCGATCAAGTGAGCGATCGTGACTTGGTGTTTTCGCGAGATCTTTTTTCGAATCGCCAATATCGCGAAACTTTTTGGAATGTCGCGCACGAACTCGGTTATTCGCGTGCGTTTCCACCGACGGCAAAGTTTGAGTCGATCGGTCTAGGGCATCGCATTTTGGATTCGATGAGAATGCGCTCGTCGGTGGCTTTGGCAGATACGCATTATGGTGAGGGAGATGCGCCCGGGAGCTTTTGGCGTGCTGCCGGAGATACGCCCGAGAACAATTCGCAGGCAAGTCTGGAAATCATCGGTCGCGTTTCGCTCGTGGCGATCGAGAGGATCGCGCAGCGCTTGCAAAAAATTGATTCTTTGACGACGCGCGCTACAACGCAAGAAAGTGTCGACTCAAACAAGGCTGCTCCACCCGCAACGTCGCCAACGGTGAAGGAAGCTCCCGCGGCGAGTTCTCCTCCGGCACCGGAATCTTCGCCTCCGTCGGAGGAACCTGCCGGAGAGGCCGTGCCTGCAACGCCAGTTACGCCTGCAGTCGAAGAGCAGGCCCCGTCGCAAGCGGTGGTTTCCCCTGCGCCTCCTGGAGCCGAGAAGGAAGAATCCGCTCCTGCCGAGGATGCAACTCCCCCGGCAGAACCGAAGCTCTAAGAAAATCGTTGTGACACTCTTGGGTGTCTGCCGCTGTTTTTTGAGCCGTGCTGTGGAGTGATGATGATTCTTCGGCGAAGCTGGGTGTTTTGGATTTGCTTTTTTGCCAGTGCGACGGCCTGCGCTGCGCATGCAAGCGGAATCCAAGTTACGGTGCGGGCACCCTCTACAAACCAAGTAGTGCAAAACCGTGTTCATCTGGCTCCGATTCAAGGCAGTGCCACGGCCGATGCGCGCCCTTCGCATCTTTACGATTTGATTCTTGCACTCGATGCTTCGTATTCGACGAACGTCGCGAGCGGCGCCGATGTCGATGGCGACGGAGTCGTCGGTGTCAATCCACAAACCGATTTCGAGATTCGTGGGCAATATCCGGAAGGCGTGCTTTCCACCGATTCCGGTGATTCGATCTTTGCAGCGCAAATTCGAGCGGCGCGCTCCTTACTCGCAAAGCTTGATCCCAAAGCGGTACGCATAGGTGTGTTGACATTTGCAGGCGACATGGATGCAGAGGGTTATCGAATGCATCCCGAACAGAAAGACGCGAAACTTTGGGTGCCGCTGACGAGCGATTTTTCGGAAGCGCTTGCGGGTTTGGCGAAGATCGAAGCGCACGGCCCGGATGAATTTGGAGCTACGAATTTTGCAGCAGGGATTCTGCTCAGTGTTCGAGAACTGGCCGGCTTGAGTGGTGCGCAGAGCGTTGCGCGCGCTGAGGCCAAGCGGATCGTGCTTTTCTTCACCGACGGAAAACCAACTTTTCCGGTGGGTTCGGGCGGCGTTTCCGATCCGGGAGATTCGCAAGCTGCGGTCTCTGCGGCGCAAGTGGCGCGCGCTGCGGGAGTGACGATTCACACCTATGCGCTTGGGCCGATTGCGCTCACGAAACCTTTGGCACTGACGGAGATCGCACGCATTACGCTTGGCTCCTTTACGCCGCTGCAAAAACCTGCGGATGTCGTCGTGGCCTTGCAAACAGTTTCGTTTGCGAACGTGGAAGATGTCGTTTTCAAGAATCTCACCACGGGTGATTTCTCGACGGATATCGATCTCAAGCCCGACGGAAATTTCTCAGGTTTCGTGCCGGTGCGCGAAGGAAAAAATCGCATACGCATTACGGCTCTCAGTGTCGAGGGAACGCAAGAAAGTGTTGAATTCGATTTGCAATTCGCAATCTCGGCCCTGAGTGAAGGTGAACTTGCGGCGGAGCTCGAGCGCATCCGTCGTCGCAACAAAGAGATTCAATTGCTCGCCGAGCGCAAGCGCATCGAAGATTTCCGGCGCAAAGAGCAACAGCGCAAAGAGCTTGAAATTACGATCGAGAACAAGCCCTAAAGAGCCTCGGACGAATCCCGCTTTATCCATGCGAGTTGATTTTTCGCCGACGGGGAAACATCAGTTCGGGTTTGCGAAAATACTCAAGTTCGGGTGGATGCTTTCCGTCGGTGCAAAATCAGTTCGAGGGAAGAGGCAGGCTGAACCCTGGGCTCTCGAAGGATGTTCAGGGAAGGGGCAGGTGACACTTCAAAGTGGCACGAGCGATGGGTCGGCCACTTCGCGCCGTACGAGTTTTCCCTTTTCGTAGAACGAAGTGATGTCGATTTTGTCATCGCCGTTGCTGTCCTCCTCGCGTTTGGCGAGTACGGCTTGTTTTCCGTCGAAGGCATAGGTTTCAAAGAGATCACGCGTGCCGTTGCCGTTTTTATCGCGTTCGATTCGCGCCACGAATTCTTGGCCCGCAGCCGTTTGATAGGATGTCCAAGCGTCAAAAATTCCGTCGTGATTTAAATCTTCCTCGGTGCGGACGAGCTCGCGTTTTTCGTAAAACAGCAAGCGATCCACTTTGCCATCGTTGTCGGTGTCATGGCGTTCTTCGCGCAAAGAGTCACCCTGGTAGATGTAAAAAGCGTCGGTCACACCGTCGAAATTGCGATCGATCTCGCGATACGTCATACGCTGATCGGTGTATCTTTCCCATGCGTCGATTTTGCCGTCATCGTTCGTGTCGAGCATGCGCTGTGCAAGTTGACTCTCTTGGTAGATGCTGAAGGAATCCATTTTACCGTCGTAGTTCTGATCTTTTTCGATGCGCAGCAATTTTCCCGTGGCGAGGTCGAGGTAGCGAATTTCCTCGGGGTTTTGATCGTGATCGGCGTCGATCGTATAGCGGAGGACGCGTATTTCTTTGGTGTTGTCCCATTTGCCTTTGGGAATCGTGACTTGCTTCTCCTCGAACAAAGCCAGCGCGAGTTCGCGCTCTTGCGGTACGGACGGCGCGACGCGGGGATTGCTTTGCGTGTTGGTGTTTGGCGTCGTCGCGGCGATGGTCGCTGCTTCCGTGTTGGTTTGGTCGGCTTCTTCGATCTCGATTTGTCGCAGCAGTTCTTCTTGCTTCTTCAGTTCTTCTTGGATGGCATCTTCCAGCGCGGCGTGTTTGGTTTTGTCCGATCCGATTTGATCTTCGATTTCTTCTTCGCGGCGGGATTCCGATTTGTCGCGTTTTGAATTCTTACCGCTTTGAAGAGGAGGTTCACCGACGACCGCACCGTAGATCATGCCGAGGCCTCCGACGACGAGCGCACCGATTGGCCCCGCTTGACTGCCGACGATTCCTCCGACGAGGAGCCCTTCGGTGGCGCTCTGTGCGCGCTGTGAAAGCGTGATGGGTTGCGACGTTCCGATGTCCGCATCGGCCGGGGGCGGCGAATCTTTGGGAGTGTTCGGGCTGCTTGGCCCCGTAGCAGTGCTACAGCCAAGTGCGCAAGCGAGCAGTGCCATGCTGAAAAAGCGGAATGGTTTCATTTTCCCGACCGATCGTTGGTGTCCCACAAAGTAACACGCCTCTTTTGCTGTGCGTTGCGGATGACTGGAGTTCGCATCGAGCAACGTCGCTTCACAGGGGCTCTTTCTCGATTTGCCTGCGCCTTTGCTCGCGTTGTTTGCATCCGGTCGTTTCGATTTTTTGGGAACCTGCCTTCCAGTGCTCGCTCAAAAAAGAGCAAGCCGACAAAAAAGGCGCGCACTTGATCGGGTTCGCAATTTGGTCTCATTGCGATTCTGTTCGCAAAGACAATCTCCGGCACGGCTCCGTTCCCAGGGTCGGTGGCGAAATTGGAATAATTCCTTGCGCAGAATAAGTAAGTCCGATTGACTAAAAAAGCCTTTTCTTTCGAACTGTTGTTTCGCGTTCTGCATAGAAAAAATTGGAGCGGCGCCTGATATGCCCGGGAAGGAGCAAGTTGAAAATATGAGTATTTTCGCTACGTTCCGCCCCCGTTCTATTCAGCGCGCGGAGTCCGGGGTGCCCCCGGAATCTTTCGAAACGGGAAGTTGAGGTACGAAAATGAGACGGATCGGCAGCAACATTCGCAAGCAGAATACGGAAGAGAAAATTGCTCGGATGCCCAAGAACATCATTCGCTACACGACCGAGGAAAAGCCAAGCAACGAGTATCCAAAACGAATCGTTTCGCCGCCGCACGGCTCGGCTTGCTGCACCGATGACAACCGCGAAGTCGTTGGTATGACGCGCGAAGTGGAAGGCTTTAAGTATTCCTACAAAATCTGCACATCGTGTGGCCATGCACTCCGTTACTTCTATCCCGCTGCGGAGTCGACGAATACGGCCGTGAAGGAATATCGCGACGGTCAAACGTATATGCCGCGCTAGGCGTTTGCGGCGCAGCGAAGATCTCTGCGCGAAAACGAATTGAAGAAGAGGGCAGCCCAAAGGATCGGGCTGCCCTCTTTCTTTTCAGAGCAAAGGCTTTCGCAAAGATTCCGCTTGCGCCTCGCGCGGTAAGCACGATTCGAAATGGCAGTTGCTTTGCGAGTGAGCGTGACGTGCGGGCCGAGGCAACCGTCGCGCAGTCCAGGTATCTTGCACACATGTCGTCCGACTCCTCCTCGAAAGCGCATGCCGTGCCCTTGGCAGATCGACCCATCACTTCTTTGTGTGATGCGACAGCGTATCTCGACGGTTTGATCAACCGTGAGCGACTGGCGCAGTTTGCATATCCGCGCCTCGATTTGACTGCAATTCGCACGCTTCTCGAGAGGCTCGGCAATCCTCAGCGCTCTTTGCGCGTGTTGCACATTGCGGGTTCGAAAGGGAAGGGTTCCACGGCGCTCCTGACGGAGGCGATTTTTACTGCCGCAGGCTATCGCGTGGGGACCTTTACTTCGCCGCATCTCGAATCCTGGACGGAGAGGTTTCGAATCGAAGGCAGTGACGCTTCGGAGTGTATGTTGGTGGAAGCCGTCGCGACGCTACGTCCCCATCTCGATGCGTTGCGACAAACCGATCATCCACCCTCGTTCTTTGATGCTGTAACAGCCATCGCGCTTTGGTTGTTTGCACGCGAAAAAGTCGATCTCGCGATTTTGGAGGTGGGGCTTGGTGGACGACTCGATTCGACAAACGTCGTCGATCCTGCGCTTGCGTGCATTACGAGTATCGAACTTGAACACGTGGATAAGCTTGGGCCGGATCTGGCCTCGATCGCGCGCGAGAAGGCGGGAATCTTGAAGCCGGGCTGCCCCGTGCTCGTGGGAGATTTACCGTCGGAAGCGTTGCGTATCGTCGAAGCGCGAGCAGCGGAGCTTGAGGCGCTGGCGGGTGATTTGACCAAGCCGTCCATATCGCGTATTTCTGTTTTGCGTTTTGGAAGAGATTTTGGAGTTGACTCGATTTTGTGTCATGGCGAAGTGCAACGATTTCGTTTTTGGTGTG
Source organism: Geobacter sp. (assembly GCA_018262735.1). Lineage (GTDB taxonomy): Bacteria > Myxococcota_A > UBA9160 > UBA9160 > JADFDR01 > JADFDR01. Next base: position 645 of record JADFDR010000070.1, on the reverse strand, counting down.
GAGATGTAAGCCTGGAACGCGAGATCAAGTGGCTCGGTACGCATCAAGTTCACAATGCTGCCTTGGCGCTCGCAGCGTGCCTTTGTTTACCTGGTTTTGATGAGGCGAGGTTGATTGCCGCGTCGCAGCGTGCATTGGAGAATCTGCATTTGCCGGGGAGGATCGAGATATTTCGACGCGATGCGCGTCAAGTGCCTCAAATTGTCGTCGACAGCGCACACACGCAGATGTCAGCGCGAAATTTAGTTGACTCGTTCAAGTGTTACGAATACGAATCGCGCGAACTGGTGCTTTCCATTTCGCGCGACAAAAATGCAGAACGTATTTTCAGCGAGTTGTTGCCCGCCTTTGATCGTGTACTCGTGACTTGCGCGGATCCAGCGCGTTCGTTCGATGCCGAAGAATTGGCGCGCGCCGTGCGTTGCAGCGGGAATCGCATTTTGGTGTCGGTCGAAGCAGATCCGGTTGTAGCGCTGCGCAAGAGCGTGGAACATCTTGCACCGCGCACGTTTCTTTGCGTGGCAGGCTCCGTGTATTTGGCAGGCATCGCGCGCAAGGTTCTTGGCGAGCAGTCCGAAGACGTCTTGGATCCATTGCGCGTCAGGAAGGCGGATTGATTTTTCTTCGATGCAAAGTTTCGCCCGG
>JADFDR010000006.1 GCA_018262735.1 Geobacter sp. | reverse complement strand
GATGAAAATTTATCTCGCGCTGCCGAACTACCAGAACAACCTGCGCAACTTCGGTTTCTCGGATCCGGATTTTACCGACGGTGGGAGCGATCGACTGGTCGATGCCATCGTGGCCTGGGGAGATGAAAAAGCCATCGAACGCCGCATTCGCGAACACCTTGCGGCGGGTGCGACGCAAGTCGCGATCCAAGCCTTGCCGCGGCGCGAGGGCGAAAACAAACCGGATCTGGAACTCCTCGAAGCGCTCGCACCGACTTCGCTCCATTGGTGACACAAAATGACGTATATCAATGAGAATTTTCAAAAGCTGCAGGCCGGCTATTTGTTTCCCGAAATCGGCCGACGCGTACGCGTGTTTGCGCAGGAAAATCCGCAGGCTGCGATCATCCGGCTCGGTATCGGGGATGTCACCGAACCGCTCGCGCCTGCGATCACGCGCGCCATGGTGCAAGCCGCGCAAGAAATGGGTTCCCGCAGCGGATTCCACGGCTACGGCCCGGAACAAGGCTATGACTTTTTGATCGATGCCATCCGCAAGCACGACTACGCCGCACGCGGCGTCGAGATCGAACGCGACGAAATCTTCGTCTCCGACGGAAGCAAGTGCGACAGCGGCAATTTGCAAGAGATCTTTGCGAGTGACGCAATTTTGTGTGTTGCCGATCCGGTCTATCCCGTGTATGTCGATTCGAACGTGATGGCTGGTCGCAGCGGCACGATCGACGCAAACGGGCGCTATGCAGGAATCGTCTATCTCCCAGCCACCGAAGAAAACGGCTTCTTGCCAAATCCTCCGACGGAAAAAGCCGATTTTGCTTTTCTTTGCTCGCCAAGCAATCCCACCGGCGCCGTCGCAACGAAAGCCTATCTGCAAAAATGGGTTGCCTGGGCACGCAAGAACGACGCGGTGATTCTTTTCGATGCCGCGTACGAAGCCTTCATCCGCAATCCCGAACTTCCGCGCTCGATCTACGAAATCGAAGGTGCCAAAGAATGCGCCATCGAGTTGCGAAGTTTCTCGAAGCGTGCGGGCTTTACCGGCGTGCGCTGCGCCTTCGTCGTCATTCCCAAAACACTCACCGGAAAAACCAAGAACGGCGCGCGCGTCTCTTTCAATGCGCTCTGGAATCGCCGGCATTGCACGAAGTTCAACGGCGTCTCCTACCTCGTGCAACGCGGCGCAGAGGCAGTCTACACACAAGAAGGTCTCGCACAAACCGAAGAACAAATCGCCTTCTACATGGAAAATGCGCGGCTCTTGCGCGAAGGACTTGCTGCCGCAGGCTTTCGCGTGTTTGGCGGAGAACACGCACCGTATCTATGGATGCATACACCCTACGGTGTTTCTTCCTGGGATTTCTTCAACGACCTTCTCGCCAAAGCGCACGTCGTCGGCACTCCCGGCGCAGGGTTCGGCCCATCGGGCGAAGGCTATTTCCGACTCTCCGCCTTCAATTCGCGCGAGAACGTGCTCGAAGCCATCGCACGCATCCAGCGCAGCTTTGGCCGCTAGTTCAAATGCATCGCTCAAACGAGAGAGCCTCGGGTCCATTTCGTTTTGAACACTTTCGCGAACCAAAGCGAATGTTTTCCGTCGGTGGAAAATCCATCAGCATTCCGAAAGCGAAATCAATCAGAGCATCCCCCCCCAGTGCGCTCAGCGTATCGGGAGACACCAAAAAGAGTCAGATCGCGCTCTGCGGCTTGCATGCCCAGGGAGCCTCTGCCCAATTCCGATTTCTTTTGCAAATTCCATCGCTTCTTTCCGTCGGCAAAAGAACCTTGGGACGTAAAGCATCCACGAAAGGAATTGGCTCCGAGGCTGACTACGCAGTGAGCTTCTTGTAACGCAGACGATGCGGCTGATCGGCGTCCGCACCGAGGCGACGTTTGCGATCGGCTTCGTACTCTTGATAGTTGCCTTCAAACCATTCGACATGGCTATCGCCTTCGAACGCGAGCATATGCGTCGCAATGCGATCGAGAAACCAGCGATCGTGCGAAATCACGACCACGCAACCCGCGAAGTTCACGAGTGCATCTTCAAGCGCACGCAAGGTGTCGACGTCGAGATCGTTGGTCGGCTCGTCGAGCAAGAGCACGTTGCCGCCGCTTTGCAGGAGTTTCGCAAGATGCAGGCGATTGCGTTCTCCGCCGGAAAGATTGCCGACGAGTTTCTGCTGATCGGCGCCACGAAAATTGAACGATGACACATAAGCGCGTGAGTTCACCTCGCGGTTTCCGACGCGCAACACCTCTTCGCCGCCGCTGATTTCTTGCCAGACGTTTTTCTTGGGATCGAGCGCGTCGCGCGATTGATCCACATAGGCAAGCTTTACGGTTTCACCAAGACGCAACGCGCCCGAGTCGGGTTTCTCGGCACCGACGATCATGCGAAACAATGTCGTCTTCCCGGCACCGTTCGGTCCGATCACACCGACGATGCCACCCGGCGGAAGCGCGAAGTTCAGATTGTCGATCAAAAGTTGATCGCCATACGCCTTCGATACGTTCTTGGCTTCGACGACCACGTCGCCGAGCCGCGGTCCCGGCGGAATCGTCATTTCGGAGCTGCCATAGTTTTCTTTCGGACCTTGATTCAGCAGTTCCTCATATTGCCGAATGCGCGCTTTGCTCTTGGCGTGCCGCGCGCTCGGCGCCAAGCGCACCCAATCGAGTTCGCGTTGCAACGTGCGTTGGCGCGCACTCTCTTGCTTTTCTTCGGTAGCAAGACGCTGCCGTTTTTGATCGAGCCACGACGAATAATTTCCCTTCCACGGAATGCCTTCACCGCGATCGAGTTCGAGAATCCACTGCGCCACATTGTCGAGGAAGTAACGATCGTGGGTGATCGCAACGATGGTGCCCGGGTACTCCTGCAAAAAACGTTCGAGCCACGCCACCGACTCCGCATCGAGATGATTCGTCGGTTCATCGAGCAAAAGCAAATCCGGTTTCTGCAAAAGCAACTGGCAAAGCGCCACGCGCCGTCGCTCACCGCCGGAAAGTTTCGTCACGTCCGCATCGCCCGGCGGAAGGCGCAACGCATCCATCGCAATTTCGAGCGTGCGATCGATCTCCCACGCATTCACAGCGTCGATGCGATCTTGCAGCTCGGCCTGCTCGGCGAGGAGTTGATTCATCGCATCGTCGTCCATCGGCTCGGCGAATTTCGCATTCACCTCTTCGAAGCGACGCAACAAATCGCGCACTTCCGCCACGCCGTCTTCCACATTTCCGCGTACATCTTTCGTCGCATCGAGCGTGGGCTCTTGCGGCAAATAACCGATACGAATTCCGGGTGCAGGTCGCGCTTCACCGAGAATGTCAGGATCCAAACCCGCCATGATGCGAAGCAGCGAACTCTTGCCGGCGCCGTTGTGTCCGATCACGCCGATCTTCGCTCCGAACAGGAAGGAAAGCGAAATTCCGTCGAGAATGATGCGATCGGGCGGAACGACCTTGCGAACTTCGTGCATCGTAAAAACAAACTGGGCCAAAGTACTCTCCTTGTTTCATGACCGATTCGACAGGAACGAATCGGCACCGCAAGACCGAGCGGTAGCGGGCTTGCATTCTACCCGGCACAACGCGGATCGTCAGCGCAGAAGCGGGCAGAAGCCCGTAGCAACGCGCTCTTCCAAACGGATAGTATCGGGCGATGCCGACCCGAGGAACCTCATGATCTTGATTGCACGAAAGCGTTTGCAAAAAGTTGCGCTCGCCCTGGGACTCACCTTGCTCACGCTCGGTGCAAGTTGCAATTCGGATTCCGAATTCGGAACAACTTTCGAAGCCTTGTACAAAGCGCCGCGCATCGACTATTCGGAGGTGCTCGTCGTCGTCAACGGCAACAACGAACTTTCGCGCGCGGTCGGTCGTTACTACCAGAACGCACGCAAAATTCCCGACGCTCACTTCGTCGAACTTCCGCTGCCCGCCTATACGCCGGATCTTTCGAAACGCAGCGACGAACGAATCTCGCGCGAAGAGTACCAACGCCAGATTCGCGATCCGCTTTTGCAAGAACTCGCGGCACGCGATCCAACAAACAAAATTCAGTTCATCGTCCTCATGCCGGGCATTCCGCTCCGCGTCACACAATCTCCGCCAACGCCACTCGAAGAATTGATCGTTCGTAGCAGCGAGGCCTCCGTCGATGCCGAAATCGCAGTGCTCGGCTCGCAACTCGAAGGCAGCCCCGGAATTCTGGATGCACAAAACCCGTTCTACAACGCATCGCAATCTTTTGCCGAATTTCGCAAACAGAAGCCCGACTCAAAATTGCGTTATCTGGTGACGCGCATCGCGGGCTATCCAACCCCGCTCGATCCCGAAACCCAAATCCCGCGCGACATCCGCAACTTGATCGACTCCGCCGTCGCGCCCGCTCCCGCAGCAGCACGCTTCGTCGTCGACGAAGATCCGCAGCAACCTCTCGCACGCGCCGGTGCAAATCTGCTTCTTTTGCAATCCACGGCCGCCGTGCTTCAGGCCATGAGGCTTCCCACATTGCACGATCGCGAAGCCAAATTCTTTTTCACCTCGGAGGAAATCGCGGGCTACACATCTTGGGGTAGCAATGACACGCATCGCCTTGGCACTTCCACGTACGGCGAGATCGATGAGCAAATCGTTCCGGGACGATTTGCACCGCGCTCCGTCGCCATCGATATCGTGAGCACCAATGCACGCAGCTTCGTTTCCCCACCCGAGTATGGCCAATCTCTCGTTGCAGATTTGATCCGGCTCGGCGCTTCCGGCGCAGCAGGACACGTCGCCGAGCCGTCACTCAACGGTGTAGCACGTCCTCAAATCTTCTTTCGCGAGTATGCGCTCGGACGTCCCGCCGCCGAAGCCTTCTATCAAAGCATCCCGCATTTGAGCTGGATGAATGTTTACGTTGGCGATCCCTTGATGCAGATCGCGCGTCCGAGCACGGCACTCCCCGACGATCTCGACGGCGACGGACATCGCAATCGCTTCGACAATTGCGTGGAGATCCCGAACCCCTCGCAACTCGATTCCGATGACGACGGCTTTGGCAACGCCTGCGACGCAGATTTCGACAACGACGGCATCGTCTCGCCCGCTTTCAATCCTATGCTCACCAACCGTCGCGGCGATCTCGAAAGCATCCTCCCGTATCTGTCAAACGGCGGCTATAGCGATCGGTTCGATCTCAACGAAGACGGTCGGATCGACATGGTCGATATCGGGATCGTGCAGATGAATCTTTTTCTGCCACCCGGCCCCAGCGGTCGCGTGCGCTCAACGCAAACCCGCTGACGCGCATTTCGCGACATACACACAAAACGGTCAACACAGGAAAGCGTGATTGAAAGAAAACTCTCGATCACTTCTGCGGTCGAGAAGTAGCGACTCCATGCGGGCCCGGGCGATCGATCGGCAAGTGCACCACAAAACTCGCACCTTGTCCGGGATGCGAAGAAACCTGAATGTCTCCGCCGTGTCCGTGCAAAATATCCGAGACGATGGCAAGCCCAAGCCCCGTCCCTTCTTCAGGGCCCTTCGTCGTGAAGAAAGGTTCGAAGATGCGCATGAGCACATCGGGCTCGATCCCGGGCCCGTTATCGGTGATGCGCACTTCGATCCAAGGACCGCGCCGTACCGTCTCGACGAGGATCGTGCCGCGCTCGACTCCGCGTAGCGCGTGCTTCGCGTTGAGGAGAAGATTCAAAAACACCTGACACAGCCGCTCCGGAGAGCCCTGAACCGTGGGCAACTCCAAGCCAAAGTGACGGAGAACTGCGATGCCTTGGTTTTCGTGCAACTCCGCCAGGCGAAGCGCCTCCTCCAGCACTTGATTGAGATCGACGGGGCAAATCTCGTCGCTCGGCACGCGCGAAAAGCGTCGCAGCCCACGCACCATTTTCATGATGCGCTCGACTCCGTTCAGTGTTTCTCCAAGAACTTGCGGCATCTCGCCAAGCTGCTTGGCCTCTTCGGCCTGGAAGGCATCGAGGCGACTCTGCACGATCGCACTCAAGCGTTCCAAATAGACCAAGTTCGAATGAACGTAGGCAAGAGGATTGTTCACCTCGTGCGCAATTCCGGCAACGAGGTTGCCTACACTTTCAAGTTTCTTTCCGGATGCGGACAAATCCGCATCGCGATGATCTTCCGTGCGATCTCGCATCACGATGTACTGCCCGGCGACCTTTTCTTCGTGGCGTATCACCACTGCGTCGAACTCGATGCGCTGCCCGTTGCGCAAGGCAACCTCGAAAAGAAAACCCGCGCCCGCTTCCGAAAGTTCTTGAAAGCGCCGACTCAGTTCTGTGGCGGCTTCTGAATTCTCGCAAATCACAAGGCTCAATTCGGCAAGCTGCCGATGCGCGACTTGCGCCGCAGTCAAACCAAGCAAGACTTCTGCCGCAGGATTGATCTCCGTAATCCGGCCTTCTCCGTCGGCAAAAACGACACCGTAACGCAACGGCTCGATCATTTCGGGCCGCACGAGGGATCGCCCTGAAAAAAGACGATGCCGGAAAACTGCACCGAACAAAATCAACACCGAAATCGAAAGTGCCGTCGGTGTCACATCCACGAAGTTGGAACCGATGTCAACGAACACGAGTCCGCTTGTCAGCAGCGGCAATACCGCCGCGCCGGAAATCCAAAGTCGTCGATGACGCTCGCGTACGCCACGCTCGCGTCGCGCCGCGCCGAGATACAAGGCCACCGTGCCGAGCCCGCAAAAAAACGACCACACGATGAAAAACCAAAGAATCGGACCCGCCCAAACCAGCGTGCTCTCCGCCATCGCTGCGCGCGACATATCTTTGATGAACTCGTGATGCAGATCGTTCGTCAACAACGCAAAATACGAAATCACCGACGGTGCAGAAACAAATGCGATCAGTTGCGGATTCGATTTGAGCCATTGCACGCGCGCATAGTTGAGCGCGAGCAAAACCCAAAGCGGCACGGTCGACATCAAGCCGTAGTACTGAATGTAAATCCCGGCATCGTAAAAGAACCGCTCGGAACCCAGCCAGCGTATGCTCTCGCCAAGCGCCCACATCACGAGCGAAACCATCGTGCCTGCAAGCAGCCAGCGCAAAAGATTCCAGCGCGATCGAAAGCTCACATAAGCGAAAATAAAAATCGCGACGGTCAACACGAAGAGGCACTGGATAACCGAAAAGTGTATGGCCATGTTCTACTTTCCGAACAAACGATTCCGCGACAAGCCCCTGCAAACTTCTCGCGCGCGTCCTGATATTTTGCCGCGCGATGTCGCGCGTAGAACGATTCCAACTGAATCCAACTTTGTTTTTCCCTGGCGTTGGCCTAAAACAAACGTTCCATCCTGACGAAAAGGACGAGGTTTTTTCTTCGAGTCTTTTCGGAATTCCTTCAAAAAGCACAAGGCGAAACAACGTCGCGCCGCTCTCAAAAGCTGCGCGCGGCGCACTCGGGCACGGGCGACGGGTTTGCGCAGGTCAAACCGTCCAGCCGAAAGCCGAGGCGAGGAGACCGCTGTGCAAAATCCGTCGCCGCTTTTCTCGTATACAGCCAAATCCGAAAGCATTTTGGGTACTTTTGTTAAGTTGCGGAGACTATTCATCCTTTGAATAATGCTAGGCTATTGACTTCTTTCGAAAGATCCTTACCTTACTTACCAAACTTCCTCTTTCAAAAGGAGATCCACCATGAGCGTACTCGTTACCAAGCCCGCCCCGGATTTCACGGCACAGGCCGTGATGCCCGATGGTTCGTTCAAGCAAGTTTCTCTGTCGGATTACAAAGGCAAGCAGGTGCTTTTGTTTTTCTACCCGCTCGACTTCACGTTCGTATGCCCCACGGAAATCATTGCGTTCTCGGAGGCACAGGCCGAATTCGAAAAACTCGGCGTGCAAGTGCTTGGTTGCTCCGTCGACAGCCACTACACGCATCTTGCGTGGCGAAATGTTCCGCGTAACGAAGGAGGCATCGGCGACGTCCGCTATCCGTTGATCGCCGATCTCAACAAGGAAATTGCGCGCAAGTACGACGTGCTGCTCGACGCCGGAATCGCACTGCGCGGCCTGTTCTTGATCGACCAGAAAGGCATCGTTCGTCACCAGGTCGTCAATGACTTGCCGCTTGGCCGCAGCGTCGATGAGGCGTTGCGCGTGGTGAAAGCCTTGCAGTTCAATGAAAAACACGGCGAGGTTTGCCCGGCAAACTGGCAGGAAGGATCTGCGACGATCAAGCCCGATGTTCAAAAGAGCAAGGATTTCTTCGTCAAGCAATACAAGTAGCGCCAAGGCAAGCTCGGCACAGCAAAGCCCCTTCGAAGAAAAGTTCGAAGGGGCTTTTTGCTTGTCGCGCTTCGGCAGAAAAAAAATGCGGCAAGCAGACTGCACGAGAAAGAAGCGACTCGAACGATTCGGTTCAATCGAAAACGATTTGCTGCGTCTTCGAATCGACAAGAATCGTACGTTCGACGACGCGCCCACCCGGCATTTTCGCCACAAATTTGTGTTGCCCGGGCAAAAGCGGAATTTCGGCAAGCGGCGTCTCGCCAAATTCGATTCCATCGACCTCGATGATCGCCCACGGTGTCGCATTCACACTCACCAAGACAGGCTCGAGCGCAAGCGACTCCGAGAGTGACGTTTCGTTCAAAGGCGAAGGCTCACCACCTCGCGCAGCGACAAGGCTCGAACGATCTTGCGCCATGTCGGTCGTCGTCGATTCCGTGGGTTGCGCACCCGGCAGCACCGCAGAGGATTGCGTCGCGCCCGAAGCAGGGCTCAGCGACTTGCGCGCCTCCGCACCGGCAACAGGCGTCGCTGCGACATTCGATTGTGTAGATGCATTCGACACGCGATCCGGTGTGCGATCCAAATGCAAAACCAATAGACCCGCTCCGAACGCAAGCACCAGCCCTGCGGCAACAAGCCAAAGCTTCGCTCCGACACTTTTCTCGGTTGGACGACTTTCCGCCGCAGGAATTTCGAGCGCTGCGGGCGCCCCCTTTGCGGAAGGCACTTCGAGCAGCGCAGGCGGCAAGATCGGCGCTGCCGCTTCTTCCTCCAACGCGCGGCGCTTCGCATCCGCCGCCTCGATCGCTCGTCGGCGTTCCGCTTCTTCCGCGCGATGCTTTGCGTCCTCGGCTGCACGGAGCTTCGCTTCCTCGGCCAGAGCCTTGCGACGCGCTTCTTCCTCCAGCGCGCGATGCTTTGCGTCCTCGGCCGCGCGACGCTTTGCATCTTCCTCGGCCAGAGCCTTGCGACGCGCTTCTTCCTCCAACGCGCGGCGCTTCGCTTCCTCGGCCGCGCGACGCTTTGCATCTTCCTCGGCCAGAGCCTTGCGACGCGTTTCTTCCTCGGCTTGCAACTTGGCTTCTTTCTTGCGGTGACGACCGCGACGCGCGGCGGCGAAATCGTCTTCGGCTGGCGGCCAATCGAGTTTCCCTTCGAACGCAGTGGTATCCGACACTTTTTCGTGACGAACTTCTTCCGTCTGCGTCGACAAATCCTCCTCCGGCAATTCCCTCCTATAGCGCGTCGCAAAGAGCACGGCCTCGCCCGCCGCGTTTACCCACGCCGGCACACCCCCCGTCTCGCGCTGGATCCGCGCCAGAAGTGCGTCATCAAAACGCGCACTCACTTCCTCCTCTACGTCGGAGCGCTGCAATCGCGTGCGAATGTATTCTGTGGTTTCCGTCGGTGTCATCGGCTCGCAGAAAGAGACGGTCTCGGCGCTTCCCTCAAATTCGGGCAACAAGGCGGCGTAGCGATCGTCCTCGATGCTGGCAAAAAGCAGGCGGAAGCCGCCTTCGGAAACCCACCAAAGTTCGAGCAACTGGCGTAGCGCCTCCTTCGTCATCGATGCGAAGTCGTCCACCAGCAGGAGCAACGCGGAATGTTGAGATTGAAGGCGCGCACTCACATTGGCGAGTGCAAGCGCGGGGTCGGGGCCACTTTCCTCACGAAGCTGAGCCAGCACCCAGCGACAAAGCTCCGTCGGAGAAAGCGTAGGAATCGGAACATACACCGTACGGAGTCGATCCGAGAGCCTCTGCTCCAAGCAGCGCAAAAGAAATGTTTTGCCCATTCCGGGCGGACCGACGAGCAACGTCGGACGACGGCGCAAAGTCACCGACGTTTCCAGTTGCGCCAGGATGCGCTCCGTCGCAGGTCGCGCAACATAAGCAGCCGGATTTGCGCAAAGCGCGAAGGGATCCGCGACGTCCATCCGTCACTCTCCCAAACCTGGAATCGAGGCATTTTTTTCAAGCTGTACGACGGAAAAAAGTTTGTCGTCGAGATCGGGATTGACCTTGAGATCGAGCATTCGCAACTCGGTCAGCGAGCCTTTTTCGAGATCTTGAACAAAAACTCGTGTCGGGAACGCATAGCCGTCCACCACTTCCATGTATTCCCTCGGCGCACGGATGATTTTGAACGGCTTGAAGGAACCTCGCCGGTAATAGCGATGCTCGAGCCAGGCAGCATCTTTTTCAGCAATAAAAAACTCGACTCGATCGTACGCCGATTCGTACAACGGTCGCGCCATCACCACATGCACGGTTTCCCCGTCCATCTTCATCGAGGAGCGCCCAATGAGTTCGAAATTGTTCAAGCGTTTCGGTTCGATGTCTTCGAAAGTCATATCGCTGCCAAGAAACGCATCTGCACGCTGCGCATTGGCCACACGACGCACGCGACGCAATGCGGGCAGATACACAAAATAGTCATCGTTGCGATCGACGTTCTCGACGGTGAGGATACGCATGCCGCGCATATGATCCGGCGACGTAAAATTCGCAAGTCCGTGCAAGCGACCGTTGATCTTCTTGCGAATGACTTGAATGCGCGCCTGCTGTGTCACGCCCGCATCGGTGTGATTGATGATCTGCACGAGATGACTGGTGTTGATTCCGTAAATGCTCGTAAACGTTTGACTCAAAAGCTCTTGCGCCGGAGGAACGGGAACTTCTTCGCGTACGCGTGCACGCGCAACACTTGCGATCGGACGAGCAGCGGGCGCAGCGTCGGTGGGTGCTGCTCGCACGGGGCTTGCCTCTCGGGATGCAGCCGTGGACGCGCTCGGCTCCGCCGCAGGCACCGCATCCTCCGCGCGCCCCAAGGAGGTGACACAAAAAAAGGAAACGAAAGCGAGCGCGCTCATCGCTCGACACATTTTTGTTTCAATCGAAACGCGCTTTGCGTGACATCGAATCGCTGTGGAGTACGCCATGGTCGCCCTCGCCCCTTGGTGACATTGCGGCACCGACCAAGCCCCGCACACATGGACGGACACACAGGAAGAACCCTTACCGAGTTTTGTGAATATCGTCATTCTCGCGCAAGATGCTGAGATCCATTGCAAAATCTTCCGCGTAGGTTTTCAGACCCTCGGCCCGCTTGCATCCGTCGACACATACCGTCGATCCTCTACCAATCGAATCCTTCGCGCTCAACACGCCAGGAACGCAGCGGTGGATTCGACGTCGGAAAATCGAGCACGCGCACGCGGGTTTCCTTGCCTGCCGGCGCGTTGAACGGGCCAATGCGCTCGGGCGTGTCGAGATCGACGGTCACCATCACGAGACCCGCTCGCACTTCGACGGATTGCCCTCCCGTTCGTCCAGTCACGGTCTGCTCGCCCGTTCCCTCTTCGAAACTCGTCGAGGTGCGCTCCACTTCGACGAGTTGATACGTCGGAGAAGGCGGCACGAGCGTCGTCGCCAACGGACCCGGCGGCACTCCGCCCGGCGTCAAACCGCGCAAACAAGCCGGCGGGCTCGCGACGCCAAGCAAAACGAGATCGAGCTGCCCTCCCGCACCGACGATCTCCTGCGCCGCAGCACAGAAATCTCCGCCGCAATTTCCATCGTCGAGATCGGTATACACCACGACGCGCGCTCGGCTCGACGCTCCCACTTCCGACATTTCTTTGTGTACGGCGTGCAGTGTCTCAGCCAGCGAGCTTTCGCTTTGCGAACGCAACGATGCGACACGCGCTACGAGTGTCTCGCGACGCTCGATCTCGAGCGCATTGGTCAGCGGCTGCGGTGCCGTGCAGGCGCCACCCCGTGTGTGACCAAGCGCGTACAACCCGATTTCTGTGCCGGACGGCAGCGACTCCATCAGTTGGATTGCGCCGGAACGTGCCGCATCGACGCGCGCCACGCCGCCAAGAGAGCTTCGCATCGAGGAAGAAACATCGACGACGATCTCGACACGCGGAAGTGTTTCGGTCGGCCACGTACTGACGCTGGCCAGGCCGCGGTGCACTTCCACGGAAACCCGTGCCGGCCCCGTCGGAACATCCTGCGAAGTGGAAGCGCAAGCGCTCACGAAAGCCAAGGCAATCGCCGCGCACGGAGTCGCAAAGCGCAACGGGAAACACAAAATCGAGTCACCCATCACTCTTGCCCCCTCAAAACTTTGGCGCCGCGAAACACGCGAATCACTTTGGGCGAAGTCGTGGCAGCATCGAGTTCGAGCCCGGGCTGCATTTCGAGCGCACGCTCAAAGCTCGCGCGCGCTTCGAGCTTGCGACCAAGCGCCACTTCCGCCGTCGCAGCGAGTACGGCTGCACGCACGAAACGCACACTCGTCCCCGGCTCGCCTCGCTTGCCCTGCAACTGCGCTTGCACTTCTTTGGCAAGCGCCAGCGCCTCGCGAAAGCGTGCTTCGCGCACGAGGGCGCTGGCTTGCCCGAGCTTGCGATCCACGTCGTCCGTCGCACGATCGCTTGGCTCGGGCACAGACTGCGCCACTTCCACGGCACGTTGCGGCCCGACACGAATCGGCTGTGCAAGATTGGCAAATGCATCCTCGACACGCGCGACACGCTCTACGGTCGGCTCCGCCGCGACCTGCAGCACCTGCGGTTGATGCACCTGAACGAGCGAAATCGTCGCTACGGCTTTGCGCGCTGCTGCGTTTTCAGAATCCAGACAAAGAACGTGCTGCCAAACACGATACGCCTCGCTCGAATTGCTTTTCTCGACGGTGCGCGCCAGCGCTGCAAGCTCTTCGGCACGGCGACTCGCCCACTCGGAACGCAGCGAATCTTCGTGATCTACCGTCGGCAAAGGCGAAATTTCACCCGGCCACGCCACGCAACGCGGCCCGGCTGCATGCGCCTCGGAAAAAACCGTGGCCGCCAACCCCAAGCAAATCGAGAAAAGACCAAGACGATGTAGGAATCGCTCTGCGCGCATAAAGTGCATTCTAATCATGGAGGAAAAACAACTCCTGGAAATTTTGGAACCTTTCGTGCCCCGCTTGAGATCCGACCGCAAAAGAGAACCGAAGCAGGCCTTGCTTTGCACAACTTGGGCAGCCCTGCGCAGATCGAGTGCAAATTGCAGACAAACCGCGCGACTTCAAACCTCTCGCCACCGGCCAGATCGCGCCGAGAATCCGCTATAGTCCGGCCCGCAGCGGCAGGGCCGCGCATCGCACGCAAGAATTGCAGGCAACACGAACTGACGCGCCGCCGATGTGACATCCGACTGCAAAACACAAACTCCGAGGGCATTCGAGGGCGCAAGCCCCGCAGCGCGAGTGCGCTGCGACACACGAACGCCACATCGTACACCGAGAAACGAAAGAGGAGAACATGCCTGAATTTCACTACCAAGAAATGTTCGAGCTGGAAAAGGACACTACGGAATACCGCTCCCTTGGCTCGAAGTACATCTCGACAACAAAATGTGACGGACACGAAATCCTGAAAGTTGCGCCGCAAGCGCTGACCTGGCTCGCCGAGGAAGCGATCCGCGACATTCAACATCTGTTCCGCACGAGTCACCTCGCCCAACTGCGCAAAATTCTCGACGATCCCGAAGCCTCGCCCAACGATCGCTTCGTCGCACGCGAGCTTCTTCACAACGCTGTGATTTCGGCCGAGGGCATACTGCCTTCTTGCCAAGACACGGGCACCGCCATCGTAATCGGCAAAAAAGGGCAATACGTCTTCACCGAAGGCAGCGACGAAGAAGCCTTGTCGCGCGGGATCTATAACACTTATCAGCGTAGCAACCTGCGCTACTCGCAACTTGCACCGATCGACATGTACACCGAGAAGAACACGGGAACGAATCTGCCCGCACAGTTCGATCTCTATGCGACCGAAGGGGAAGAATACAAATTGGTCTTCCTTGCCAAAGGCGGTGGCTCGGCCAACAAAACTTATCTGTATCAGGAAACGAAGGCGCTGCTCAATCCGACGAGCCTGCTCAAGTTCATCGATCAAAAAATCCGCACGCTCGGCACCGCGGCCTGTCCGCCATACCACTTGGCAATCGTCATCGGCGGCACGTCTGCAGAAGCGACACTGAAAGCGGTCAAGCTTGCAAGCGCGCGTTACTACGACCATTTGCCCACAACGGGCAATGCGCACGGTCGCGCATTCCGCGATCTCGAACTCGAAGCGCAGGTACACAAACTTGCGCAGGTGACGGGAATCGGCGCGCAATTTGGTGGCAAATATTTCTGCCACGATGTGCGCGTGATTCGTTTGCCGCGTCACGGTGCTTCGTGTCCCGTCGGTATCGGCGTATCGTGCTCGGCAGATCGTCAGATTCTCGCCAAGATCACGAAGGAAGGAATCTTCCTCGAGCGCCTCGAAACGAATCCCGCACAGTTCTTGCCGGAGGTGAAGGAGAGCGAACTCAGCGCCGAAGTAGTCTCGCTCAATCTCAATCAACCGATGCGTGAAATCCTCGCGGCGCTGAGCAAGTATCCCGTGAAGACGCGCTTTCGCCTCACGGGCACCTTGGTCGTGGCGCGCGACATCGCGCACGCAAAATTGAAAGAGCGCATCGAACGCGGCGAGGGCCTGCCGCAGTACTTCAAGGATCACATCGTCTACTACGCCGGTCCGGCGAAAACTCCGGAAGGCTATGCGTCGGGTTCGTTTGGTCCGACGACAGCCGGCCGCATGGACTCGTATGTCGATCTCTTCATGCAACACGGCGGAAGTTTCGTGATGCTCGCCAAAGGAAATCGTTCGCAGCAAGTCACCGATGCATGCAAGAAGCACGGTGGCTTCTATCTTGGCTCGATCGGTGGACCGGCGGCGGCACTCGCGAAAGACTGCATCAAAAAAGTCGAAGTGCTGGATTACTCCGAACTCGGCATGGAAGCAGTCTGGCGCATCGAAGTCGAAGACTTCCCGGCGTTTACGATCGTCGACGACAAGGGCAACGACTTCTTCGCCAAAATATAGCGAATAACACTTTATGGTGACATGCGAAGCATCGTCCGATAGGTTTGCAAAAGGATCTCAAAACGGAATGGATCCGAGGCTCCAAAAAACGATCGCTTCTCTGCCAATCTCCTGCAAGATTTTCCTGCAAGAAATTGGCGGGCAAACCCAAGAAAATCCACGGAGGCTCTATGCGCAATCAAGCAACACGAGTTCGTGTCGGATGGCTTTTCACGCTTTTCTTTGCCCTGCTGCTTGCCAGCGGCCCGGCCCAGGCAGAGCGCAAGGTCCATCTCTACAAGGCCCAGCACCGCACAGCCGAAGAACTCTTGCCGATCGCAGAAGCAGCCATCGGCAGCGAGGGCAGCGCCACGCTCGATGCGCGCACAAACTCACTCTTGTTGGTCGGAAGTGCCGAGGGCATCGAAACCGCGCTGCAAGTTCTAAGTCAGCAAGACGCAAAATTGCGTAGCGTCGTGATTCACTCGGCCATGAAACGCACCCAAGAGCTTCACGCCGCCGGATTCGATGTGCGCTGGAGTGTCGAAGCCGGCGATTTCCGCATCGGCAATGCACTTCCGATCGGCTCGGGAAGCCAGGTCGAAGTGCGCGTCGGCGAGATCGATCGCACGCAGAAACTCGACTTTTCGAGCATGGTGCGGGTGCTCGAAGGCAATTCCGCGACGATCAGCACGGGCACCACCATGCCCATTTCCATCCACGGTGCGCACCACGGGCACCACCACGACACGACTGCCTTTGTGAGTGCCGCATCCGGTTTCGACGCAAGGCCGCACATTCTCGGCGACGGTCGCGTGCAAATCGACATCAATCCCTACCAGGAAGAAATGACATCAAGCGGTGTCGTTCACACGACTGGCGCGGTCACCACGGTCACGCTCGTGCCCGGCGAACTTTTGACGATCGGCGGCATCGATCAAACCCGCTCGGAAAAAACAACGAGCATAACGAGTGGCGCTTCCGTCGGAAACGCAAGCGACGAGCAAGTGCTGCTGTTGCGCGTCGAAGTGGAATGAGTACACCGACGTGTGGCGCCCGGGTCATAAGCTAACGCATCCCTACAACGCCGAACTCGGCGTCGGCATCGTCCAGAAAGTCGACGGACGCTTCTTGCACGCCTATTTTCCGCGTGCCGATCAAGAGCTGACTCTCTCCGTCGAAGGAAGTGGACTCACGCGACTCATCCTCGCACCCGGGCAACGCGCCGAGATTCTCGAAACCGGCGAAGAAGTCGAAATCGCCGAGGTACACGACTTTGCGTATCTCTTGCGCGACGGACGCCAAATCGCCGATGCCGAACTTTGGCCGCTTGCGCCGCCGGACACGCCGCTCGAACGTCTAGCAAGTTTACGCCTCGATTCTCTTTCCGCATTTCGAAACCGCATCGACGGACTGCACTTGACGGAATTGCGCGAAGCAGGCGGCCTCGGCAGTTTCCTTGGCGGACGCATCGAACTTTTTCCGCATCAGCTCCATGTCGCGCGCCAGGCCGTTGCCAGTGAATCCGTGCGCTGGCTTCTCGCCGACGAAGTGGGCCTCGGAAAAACGATCGAGGCCTGCTTGATCCTCTCGGCACTGATTCGCACGGGTCGCACGAAACGCGTCTTGATCGTGGCCCCCGAAAGTCTTGTCGTGCAGTGGCTCGGCGAGCTCTATCGGAAATTCCATCAAATTTTTGTGATTCTCGACGCGGAGCGAGTCGAAAGTGTGTCGCGCGATTATGGCGAAGGCGTCAACCCGTTCGAAGTGCATCCATACGCCGTCGTTGCACACGAGGCCTTGCTCGATCAACCGGCCTTGCAACATTTCGCCGACGAAGCCGGGCTCGATTTGATCGTCGTCGACGAAGCGCACCGTTTGGTCGATTCCGCGATCGGCGCCGCGCTCGCACCGCGGATTCACGTCGCCAAGCATGTGCTCTTGCTTACCGCGACTCCGCTTCAAGCCGATCGCGCCGGTTTCTTTCAACTCTTAAGCCTTCTGCATCCCGACACATTTTCGAGTTACGAAGATTTCGAGCGCGAATTGCGTGCAGGACGCGCGGCTATTCCTTGCGCAAGTGCCGTGCGTCGCCAAGACATCGGCGGGCTGCCTCCGCGCGTACCGCTTGCCGTCGACCTGGATTTTTCGAACCTTGCCGAGGCGCCGAGCGATCTTGTCGCGCGCGTCAAACAGGATCCGCGTGCGCGCTGGCTTCGCGAACAAACCAAATCCTGGCGCAAGCGATCGGAAAAAGTTTTGGTGTTCGTTCACGAGGTCGAAACGCTGCTTGCCTTGCAGCGCTATCTCGAAGCCGAAACGAAGGTACGCGTTTTTGTGTTCCACGAAAAAATGTCTTCCGAACAGCGCGATATCGATCTCGCGTTGTTTCGAGATTCGGCTTCGTCGCTCTTGCTTTGTTCCGAAGCCGGCGAAGAAGGTCGCAACTTTCAGTTCTGCGCGCGCATGATCCACTACGATTTGCCGACGAGCCCCGTCGTGCTCGAACAACGCATCGGACGCCTCGATCGCATCGGACGCAAAACGCCGGTCGAAATCGTGTATTTCCGTCGGAAGGGAGTCCCGTTCGATCTCGCCGATGTTTACGAAGCACTCGATCTCTTTGCCACGCCGGGCGCGGGGCTCGATCTCGCGCTCAGCGGCGCACAAGCCATACTCGAAGCCGCGTTGCAGGGATCGCCATCGATCGAAATCGATGCATGGATCGAGCGCGTGCGCACTGCGCGTGCCGTGAACGCACAAACTCCGTTGCAGGTTTATTATCGCGACGGCTACGACGCCCATCAGGCGCAAGCGCTCCTTGCGCTCGTGCCCCAAGATCTCGAGAAGCTCACGCAGCGCTTTTGCATCGAAGCGGCGCGCGAACTCGGCTTCGATGTGATTGAAAAAGGCGGTGCGGCGCGTTTTTACGTCGAAATCGGCGCGCATGCGCGCATCGATTCTCTGCCCGGCGTGTCCGGCGGCGCACGACTCCTCGGCACTTTTGATCGCAACGAAGCGATTGCCTGCGACGAACTCGAATTTTTCGCAAGCGGACATCCCCTCGTCGAAGGTCTTCTGCTCGAGCTCGAAGACGGACCGCGCGGGCGCGCCGTCTTGCTGGACATCCCGCAGCTCGGACAAAGTGGCGCGGGCTTGCTCGCACTGGCGATCGACTCAAAAAAGTGTCGACCGATCCTTCTGGATACGCAAGGCAAACCGCGTCCGGACTGGCTCCCCGCACTTTGGAAAAGTCTGCCCTACGCCAAAGCGGCTTCACCGAAAGACTGGAACCTGAGCGCGCATTGGGCCGACAGCATTCGCAAACTCGGCTCTCGTCTTCCGACGGATTGCACCTGGTCGGCCGTCGCGTTTTTCCGCTTTACGGGTTAGCAAACCCCAAGTCCATTCTGTTTTTCGAGTCTTTTCGCGAGCCGAGGCACGACGCTTTCCGTCGGTGGAAAATCCATCCGCATTCCGAAAGCGGGGTTCCTCCAAGGCGTCTCAGGGAGCCGGACGCCCGATCGACACTCCTTCGCGTCGGAGCGAAGAGCGCGTGCGCGGTGCAGGCGCAAGACGGCGCACGACGCATTCGGGCAGGCATTTTGCGAGATAGTGCAACAGATTCATCTGCCACGGAAAAGTGTAGGTTCGCTTGCGCGCCGCAATGGCCTTGGCCATCAAGCGCACGCCGCGCTCCAGATCGACGACCCAGAACGTGCTCGGATTATCCTGAATCAGTGGCGTATCGACGAACCCGGGGCAAAGCGTCATCGCATGAACGCCCGTGCCATGCAAATCCATTCGCAAACCATCCATGAAAACACGAACGGCCGCCTTCGAAGCGCAGTACGCCGTGCGCCCCGGTAGCGCCTGATGCCCGGCCATCGAACTCATCCCGACAAGGGTGCCACTTTTTTGTTTCAGCATCGTCGGCACGAACGGCAGCAACGTATTCGTTACGCCAATCACGTTGATCTGCATCAGCGCCGCCACTTCGTCGCTCTCGCCTTCGTGAATCGAATTGCGAATGCCGACGCCCGCGTTCGCGAGCACGAGGTCGATGCCCTGGGCACGTTCGAGAAAATCCCGCGCGCACGCGGCCAGCTTCGACGTATCGCAAACGTCTTGCTCGTAGACATGCACCGTCGCACCACGCTGCGCGAGATCTGCTTGCAACGTCGCAAGCAAGTCGCGCCGGCGTGCGACGAGCCCCAGCGTCACTCCCGGCCGCGCATAGTGGCGCGCAAGCCCTGCACCAAGCCCGCTGCTCGCACCCGTAATGAAAATTCGTGTCGGCGTTTTCATGGCGAGCAGCTTATCAGAACCTCGACGACAGACCCATTGCGCACTTCCGCAAAGAACTCGCATCCGTCCATTTTTCCGGAGTACAATGCAATCCGTTCTCAAGCCGCGAAAACGCTGCCACCAAAACAAGCTCGAAAGCAACGGAAACCAAGGTTCAAGCAGCGCTTCGGCCATGCCGATCTCTTGCACGCGCAATTGCAAAAACAAATTCTCATGGAAACGGTTTTCTCAAAACACCTTGCGTCTTCCACCTTGCGTCGCCTGTGCGACAGAGCCTACACATGAAAGAGTTGCCTTTCCGAAACAAAGTCGATCTTGCGTTGCTCGTGCTCGGCCTGGCCTTGCTCGCCGCGGCTTCTTCGAACGCACTCTCGGTGCCCTTCTTTTGGGACGATCACGCTCTCATCGAACAAAACCCGGTGCTATCGCAAATCGACAGTTGGCAGAAAATCTTCGATGCAAAATTTTGGGCTCTGCCTCATCGGAGCGTTTCGAATGCCTACTACCGTCCGCTGGTCATCGGCTCCTTCGCGCTCGACGCACGGCTCTGGGGAATACAACCTTTCGGGTTTCATCTCACGAATCTCCTGCTTCACTTCGCCAATTGTGCGTTGCTTTTCCTCGGAGTGCGGCGTGCGGGTTCACCGTCGTATGTCGCGCTCCTCGCCATGCTTCTCTTTGGAGCCATGCCGCGTCTTACCGAAAGTGTCACCTGGATTTCCGGGCGCACCGATCTTCTCGCAACGCTGGGCGCGATTCTGGCGATCACCTTGTATCGCTCCGAGCCCGCAGCCTGGAAAATGCGCGTCGCCTCGGCGCTTGCACTTCTCGTCGGGCTCCTCGGCAAAGAAGTCGCGCTTGCGGGTCTCGTCGCTCTCGTCGCATACGAATGGACGATTGCGAAGCAAACACAAAAAAGAGTATCTCTTCAAATCCAAGAGTCCCTTCTCAATCTTTTTCCGCTGCTCTTTGCCGTCGGATTTTATTTCAACCTGCGTGCGGGATCAGGAGTTTCGCTACGCCCTGCGTTTTCGCTGACGTTCGTCGAGCATGTTGGCGCGGTGTTCCAAGCTCTCGGCCTTTATGTCGGAATGCTACTCACGCCGTTTCAGCCGAATTTCTACGTCGGTACACTGGGGATTTTCGTCGTCGGACAAATCGTGCTCGGCGTGTTCGTGGGTGCAGGGATTCTGCTTGCTCTCGTCGCCGTTTTTCGACGTGCGCTTTTGCCGAGGAACGCAACCTTCTTCGTGCTTTGTACGGCAGCCCTCTTTCCGGTTCTGCACTGGATCCGAACGCCTCTGCGCCCACTCGCCTCCGATCGGTTTTTGTATCTGCCCTTTTGGGCGCTTTGCTTTTTGCTTTTTGCAAACTACTCCCGTCTTTCGCAGCGCACTCAACGCTTCGCTGCACTCGCGCTTGCGCTCCTGGCCTTCGGCTTTCTCGGGGCGACCCACAAACGCAATCGGGATTGGCAGGACGAAGTGCGCATCTGGGAAATCACCGTCGGAAAAATGGAAAAAATTTCTCCCAAGAACGGACTCGCACACGTAGCCCTGGCCCAAGTTTTGAACACAAAAGGGCGTCCACAAGAAGCACTGGGCTATCTCGAAACTGCCTACTCGCTCGAAAAACAATTTCAAACCCTCTATCCCGACTACCTGATATCGACGAGCCTGCTCGCGGGATGGGGAGTTACACTTTCTTCTGTCGGGAAGTTTTCGCAAGCCACGACCCTGCTCGCGGATTTGGTCGCTTCGTCTCCAAACGAAGCCGAGTTTCGCTATCTCTACGCGAACGCACTGGCACGTGCACTGGATTTTCAGGCCGCCGATCGTGAGTTTGGCGAAGCGCTGCGGCTCTATCCGCAATACACCGACGCCTACAACGTTCGTCAACAAGCGCGCCAAGCAGAACAAATCTGGCGTTCCCTTCCGCCGGAAACACCACAGGAAGCGACCTCGATTCGCGCACAACGCGGATTGGCGTATTTTCTCGTCGGACGATTCTCCGATGCCAATCCGATCTGGATCGAAGTCGTCGGCGCGCACGACACCAACACCGAAATTCTCGAGCAAGCAAAAACGATTCTTGTACTCGAACAACGTCTCTTTGGTGAAACGAAAGAATCGAAGGCGCTCGCCGAAGCCATCGCCAAAGCCGACGCACGCTCAGGAAAATTCTGATTCCTTCCACTTCTGGAATGCTTCTGGAATGCGAGTTCAGGCGTCTCGGACCCATTCCGTTGTTCGAGTACTTTCGGGAAAAGAAAATAGATCCAGGCTTCTCAGGGAAATCCGCGCTCGAAAAGCCCTAATCCCCAAAGACTAGTGATGGCCCAGCCGACGACACAAATTCGGATCGGGATCGATCGATAGGCGACTTCCGTCGGAGAAGCGCCCACTCCTTCCACGAAAGCCAGGCGCAAATAATCGAGAACTGCGAAAGCGATGAAGGGAAGCCCCACGAGCTCGCGTCGTGGCAAAAAAAGCTTGGTCTCCTGCGCATAAAACGCATAGGCCACGATGGTGATTCCCGCCGAAATCGTCATGGCATGATCGAGAAACACAAGATTGTAGCCCGAGAGTGCACCGCGATCTTTTTCCGTAAATCCAGCTCTCAGATCTGCACGGCGCTTTGCGAACGAAAGAAAGAATGCGAGCGTCGAAGAACAAAGCAGAAGCCAGCTCGATGCCGTCACACCGACGATGGCGCAACCCGCAAACACGCGCAGCACAAATCCCGAAGTAAGAAAAAAAACATCGAGAAGCGGAACATGCTTTGCGTGCAACGAATAGACGACATTCAACACCGCATAGATTCCGCCGATCCAGAAAAGCAGCGTGATGCCCGAGAGCCAAAAAAGAAAAAACGCACTACACAAAAGAGCGACGCACTCCACCCACGCAACGCCGGCAGACACTTCGCCCGAAGCGAGCGGTCGATCTTGCCTTCGCGGATCTTTTCGGTCCGACTCAATATCGTGTAAGTCGTTGAAGACGTAGGCGCTCGAACTCAACAGGCAGAACCCGAAAAAACCTTCGAGAAAGACGCGCCAATCGAAATGCGCACCGGCGGCGACTGCAAACGGAATCGGTGCGACGAGAAACCCGCCTTTGATCCAGTGTCGAGGGCGTGCAAGCCGGAGTAAAGAATTCACCATGCCGATGCCTCGCTCAAAAGTCGATCCGACGCATCGCGAAGCGCGGGAGCATCCGAATCGCCAACAAAACCCATCTCCAAATGCCCGGCACATACACCACCGGCGTTCCTCGATCGATCGCGCGAACCACGCGCGGCGCAATCGTTTCAGGATCGCACGCAAACGGCGGCGCATCCAAATCGGCCGTCATCGCCGTACGCACGAAGCCGGGTTTCACACAAACCGTGCGCAAACCCGCGCGGCGATAGCGATGATCGAGCCCTTCGAGATACGCCGAAAGCCCCGCCTTCGCAGCGCCGTACAACACAACTTTGCTTCGCCCACGATCTCCTGCGACGGAGCTAAACACGCAGAGCGTGCCGCCCCCGTCTTCGAGCAAACGCTTGCGCGCAACCTCGCAAAACAAAACAGTGCTCGTGAAATCCGCCGTCAAAACACGCGCCGCGTGCGCATCGCGCACTTCGAGATCTTCCTGCGCTCCAAAAATCCCCGCTGTCACTACGACCGCATCGACACCGTCGAGTGTTTCCCATGCTTGCGCGAGTCCCGGCTCAAACGATCGCGGCTGCAACAAATCGCAGAAGCCATATTCGATGCGCTGCCGGGCGCCACGGTTTTCGAGATCGAGCGCACTTCGTTCGAGTTCGTCTTGATCGCGTCCGAGTAGAAAGATCGAATCGCCGCGCTCTGCGAACTTGCGCGCAACGGCGCGTCCCATGCCCTTCGTAGCGCCGAGCAAGACCACCTTCATGCGTCATCTCCGAAGAGTCGCACCGACAACGCGCTGCGGATCGACGCTTGCGGATCCCAGCGTCGCCGCACTTCATTCCAGGCTTCAAAGCGCGGCTCCATCGCAAAAAAGTGTTCGGCACGCGTATGCAAATCTTTCGCGAGATAAATGCGCCCTTCTTCGGCAAGGACAAATTCATTGAGCTGATCGACAAGGTTTTGTGTTCGATCTCCCCGGTAAGGCAAGTCGATGCAGAGCGTAAAGCCGGGTTTGGGAAACGAGAGCATGCCCTTGCCTTGCGCACCAAAATCCTTGAGCACGCAAAGCAGAGGATCTGCACCAAGCTTGCGCAGCAAATCCAGGAAACGCAAAACTGCGTAGCCTTCCTCTTCGTGCGGCAAGATGCACTGGTATTGAATGAACCCGCGCTTCCCGTACAAACGGTTCCAATCGCGAACGTGATCGAGCGGATAAAAAAAGGTTTCGGGATGCTCGATTCCGACGGAGTTGCGATGCGTCCACGAATGCAAACGGTTGTGGATGCGCCCCGTCAAGCCGTTCAAAAACCACGACGGCGCATCGAAGGGCACCGTGCGCGCCTTGCGCGGCTTGGGAAACTTGCGCGGCGCTTCGTCGGCTTCGGCCCAGCGACCGAGCATCAAGATTCCGTGCTCGCGCCCCGGCGCAGTCAGGCCGTCGATCCACGCCACACTAAACGGCCACTTCGCGCTGCCGGAACGCAGCGCCACGAACAGCGACTCGAGATTGTCGAAGTGTTTCACCTTTTGCCAAATCCACGGCGACGGCACGCGTGCCATCTGCAGTTCGACTTCGAGGATATGCCCCGTAAGCCCCATGCCACCGAGCGTGGCGTAAAAAAGCTCTGCTTCGTGATCGGGCGAACACACAAGAATGCGTCCGTCGGCAACGCGCATTTTCAGGCTGCGCAAATGCTCGCCAAACGATCCGTCGCGGTGATGATTCTTGCCGTGCACGTCCGAGGCCACGCAGCCGCCAAGCGTTGCGAACTGCGTGCCCGGTGTCACCGGCACGAAAAATCCACTCGACAAAAAACTGTGTAATAGATCGCGCAGCGAAAGCCCTGCCTCGGCGCGAAGCACGCCCGTCTCCGAATCGAAATCCAGAATGCGATCGGCAAAGCGCGTGCTGAGCGCCGGTCCAAATTCCGGTGCAGGAAGGGATGCGTCGCCATACGAACGGCCAAGGCCACGACTCAGCACCGCTTGCTTTGAAATTTCTTCGAGATTCTCCGAACAAAGCTCGCGCGCAAAAACGTGCGCCACACGCCCCCAACCCAGGAGGGAGCGTTGCCCCGTGCGCGGCACCGCATCTTCCGTCGACCGTTCTGCATCGGTCGCGGCAGTGTTCTCCGTCGGAGCGGTGGATGCGGCGTGCGAATCCGGCACCAACTCGACCTCGTGTTCTTCGCTCATGGTTTCCACTTCGATCTTTCCGATCTTTCGCATCGAATCATCGAATCCTGGGCAAACAAATCGGTTCGCGATTGCACTGCCCCAAGGAACCTCGGATCCATTTCCTTTTTCGAGTGTTTTCGCAAACCAGGTCTGATGTTTTTCGTCGGTGGAAAATCAACTTCCATTTCGAAATCGGTATTCCTCCGAGGCTTCCCAAGAACATCCTTCACGTCACGCAAAGTCGTGCACGATTTTCGAACTGCACTGCGCACCGACGCACGATTTTCAGACTACTCGCTTCCGAAAACAAGAAACAGGGGCGAGATCGTGCTCGCACACGATTTCGCCCCCATCGTCGGAGAAAGAAAAAAATCTAGCGAAGCGCCTTACGACGCACGGAAAGCCCGATCAAACCAAGGCCGAGCAAAAGCGCACTGCCAGGCTCGGGCACGATCGACACATCCCAGCCAATATCTTGCAATCCTGCATAGTCGAGATCGGTCATGAGTTTTCGCGTGCCGATCACGATGCTCGGATCGAGCGCGGCTTCTTGCGCGGTCACGGTTCCGGCCACCGTGCTCATCGTGCCGTTTGCCCAGTGCCCCAAGCCACCGTCGAGCGGAACATTGCTGCCATGTTCGGCGACCGAGTTTGCGCCCGTGAATTGCCCGCCCGAAATAAGGTTCTGCCAAGGTGTCTGCGAGCCGCCTCCACCCTGAATGCCAATGCCGAGCACATGCGCGAGTTCGTGCAGCGTTACCGACCAGAAATCGTTGTCGCTCCCACCCGGCGTCCCGGAGAGATCGCCGAAATACCAGTTCTGCCCCGAATCGAGGTTGGTGTCGAACGTGATCGCGCCGCCCCACCACGCCGACTCGGTCGCCGTCGGTCCACGCGTCTCGCCCACTTCTCCGCGATAGCGCGCTTGCTCACAAAGATTGCCAGGCGACCCAAAGCAAGCCGTCACGGCATAGCCGCCCGGTCCGCCCTGCGCGAGCGTCGGCGAACCAAGATCGCGCCCACCGGCGTAGATCACCAAAGTGTTGGCCGCAATCGTCGGGTCGTAGACCGTTGCCGTCGCACCGGTATCGGGGCGCGCGAAGGTGATCTGCCAATGCTCCGGCGCGACCGGCGTAATCGCCGCCAACGTATCGGGAATGTTGTCGCCGACCGACGCGAGCGCCGCTTCAAAAACGTCCTTCTTGGCTTGCGTGTTGAAGAAGCTCAACGTGTCGTAGCTGTAATCGACGAGAAACGTCAGCGCCTTGGCATCCGTTGCCACAAGTCCGTAGTTTGCGCAAAAGAGAAAAAGGAATGCAAAACGCAAGGCTCGCAATCGTTTCATGACGTTCTCCTGAGACTTGAAAATTTCATGTGCCGGCGAATGACGACTTCTTTCCTACGGCAAAAGAACCCAAAAACTTAACCGCAGATCTCGAGAAATTTTCTTCTTCGAAAGTAGGCTCGTGGGGTGCGAGTTGCGCATCGGGGCAAAGCCCACGCTCGGTTCGCAGCCACTTCAAGCATCCGGCTGTCGTGCCACGAGTCGTGCGAAAAAAGGTTAGATTTTCCGCGCTTCATGTTTTGATACAAGAACCCCCTCCGCACGCACAATCGCAAAAGGTTCGAAACGCATCGATGCCCATCGAAATCGTTCGTGAGATCGAAGATCCGCAGCTTGCCGAATATCGCTGGGTGGCAAACCCCGACACACTTGTGCGTCATGGGCGTTTCGTCGCCGAAGGTCGCTTCATCGTAAAGCGCCTGCTCGAAAGTGCGCGCTTTCGCGCACGTTCGCTCTTGATGACACCGGAAGTATGGGAAAACTTCGGCACCACGCTCGACGCCTCGCTCCTCGCTGCGACACGCTGCTACGTCATCCCGCGCGAAGCCCTGCAAACACTGACGGGAATCGAATTTCATCGCGGCTGCCTCGCCATCGGCGAGCGACGCAATGCAGATGCGGCGAGCGAATTTCGGAGCATGCTTGCGCGCAAAGTCGCGTGCCTCGTCGTGCTCGAAGACATCATCAACCCCGACAACATGGGCGGAATCTTTCGCAACGCCCAAGCCTTCGGCGCCGCCGCCATTTTGCTCAGTCCGCGCTGCGTCGATCCGCTGTATCGCAAAGCCGTTCGCGTTTCGATGGGCGCTGCGCTGCAAGTTCCGTTCTTTCGCATCGAAGATTGGAGCAAGGTTTTCGAGCTGCTCGCGGAAAATCGATTCTGCAGCATCGCCCTCACTCCCCATTCGGGGGCGATCCCTCTGGCGCATGTCGCGAAGCACTTCGATGCAAGCGCGCAAGAGATCACCCCCCCCGATCAGGCGACACGAAAAAGGGACAAACCGCACCCCACCGACGGAAACTCTGCGCTTCGAAATGCGCGCTCTGCGCACACAGCCTTTGTGCACGGCTTGCCAAAACGCGTTGCACTTTTTTTCGGTTCCGAGGGAAAGGGGCTGAGCGACACTGTTTTGCGTCATGCGCATCTCTCGGTGCAAATCCCCATTTGCGCCGAAGTCGATTCGCTCAACGTCGCCACCGCTTCAGGCATCGCCTTGCACCATTTCCAAACGCTTTTCTTCCCAGAGGCGACCGATGCGATTTCGTAAACTCGTCTGGGATCTCTTTTTTCCGTCGGGCTTTCTTTTCTTCGCGGCGCTCTTCCTCGTTCGCAATGCAAAATTCGTGGCGAAGATCGAACCCTGGCTCGACACCTTCTTGCCGATGTTCTTCGTGCTTCTGCTCTTTCTCGCGTGGCGGTTTCATCGCGGGCGCGTCGTTTTTGCGACGGCAACTCTCGGCCTCGCTTATGCGACGCTCAGCACTCTGCTCGGGCAAGCAACGCCGGCAGCGTCGACGGCCCTGCTCTTTCACAGCCTTGGCCTCGTCATCGCCTTCAACTTCCTGTTGCTTGCGGCCATGCAAGACCGCGGCGTGTTTGGGAAATGGGGCATTTCGTTCGCAGGTTGGATCGCACTACAAAGTTTCGTGTTATTCGGCGCGTTGTCGCGCTTCGAAAAACCGCTCGGCGCACTTTTGCAAATGCGCCCGCTCGACGGAATCCTGAAGTTCGCGCCCGCCTTCGTTGCAAACTCCATTCAGGCAAGCGCGACACCGCAGATGGTCATGCTGGTCGGATCCGTTTCCGTCGCAGTGCTGGCGCTCGCGCTTCTCGTGCGACGCAGCCACGTCGAAGCAGGCTTGTTCTGGGCCTTTCTCGCAAGCACGCTCGGACTTCGCGAATTCGCCCTCGGCACTTCGCTGCAAATCCATTTTGCGCTCGCGGGAATCATTCTCTTTTTCTCCGTACTCGAATTTTCGTATGCGCTTGCCTACCGCGACGAACTCACGGGCCTTCCTGCAAGGCGCGCGCTCTACGAAACCTTCAAGAACCTCGGAAGCCGCTACGTGATCGCCATGGTCGATGTCGATCACTTCAAGCGCTTCAACGATCGCCACGGCCACGACGTCGGCGATCAGGTCTTGAAACTCGTCGCAAGTCGCCTTGCTCAAGTCGGCGGCGGCGGACAAGCCTTTCGCTATGGCGGAGAAGAGTTCACGATCGTCTTTCCGGGCCGCGATCTCGACGATGCCGTCCCCCACCTCGAAGCGCTGCGCGAAGAGATCGAAGAGAGCCGCTTCACCTTGCGCAGCGCCGCGCGTCCCCAAAAAAAACCCAAAGAAAAGCCCAAGGAAAAAAGCAAAGTGACACGCCGCATCGAAAACGATGTGCGCGAACGTGGGCGCGGCCTCAGTGTCACCGTCAGCATCGGTGTGGCCATGGCCGATTCGCGCGACGCCGATCCCGAGCAGGTGCTCAAAACCGCCGATCAAGCGCTCTATCGCGCCAAAGGCGCAGGACGCAACTTCGTCTTCGTCCAGAAAAACACCCGCAAGCGCCGCTAAGACTCTCGCGCGCGTCAACGTCGGAGTTCCGCAGGCGATGCAAACGCGGCGGGTGCGAAGAGAGCGATCTCGCGCGCGTCAACGTCGGAGTTCCGCAGGCGATGCAAACGCGGCGGGTGCGAAGAGAGCGGATCTCGCAAGCGCCGCGTCGGCGGATCCGCCGAAGGAAGCTCGACTTGATTTTGCTCGATGAATGCGAGCCGATCTTCACCGACGGAAAGCATCAGCCCGGGTTTGCCAGAATACTCGAAAAAGAAAATGGATCCGAGGGTTTCTAGGGAGCCTCGGATCCATTCCCTTTTCGAGCGAATCAAAAATTCTTCACCG
The DNA here is from genome assembly GCA_018262735.1 of Geobacter sp. Classification (GTDB taxonomy): domain Bacteria; phylum Myxococcota_A; class UBA9160; order UBA9160; family JADFDR01; genus JADFDR01. The sequence continues at coordinate 4,112 of JADFDR010000006.1, read as the reverse complement.
ACGGAAAACAGCATGACTTGTCTTTTAAAAGCAGGAATGCTCCGAGTTTTCTTACGCCTCTTCTCGCGCCCCCACAAAGGAAAGCCCGCAACACGGCGACGCAAGAACACCCGTCACGCGAAGAACACCGCAGCGCGAGAAAAATGACTTTCCTCGCTCGCTCCAAAGCGCCAGCACATCCAGGCAAAAAAAGCGCCCGTGGAAACCCACGGGCGCTTGATCTTGCAACTTCTTGCTTTGGCTTTAGCTCTGGCGACGTCGGCTTGCGACGAGCCCGATCAAACCACCGAGCACAAGAAGTGCGGTTCCCGGCTCCGGAACATAAAGAGCCTGGTTGAAAACACCCTTGAGTCTCCACCACGAGTTATGAGTGCCACCCGAGTTTGCACTATCCGCCAAGAGATCGCTGGCAGTCGAGAAGTACAACGAAGAGGTCGCCGTGGAGAAGTTCACCGTTCCCGTAAAGTTAAACGCGCTGAGCGGACCCGAATTTACATTTCCACCCTGTATCTTTCGCACATTCCAGTTCGTGTAACCTTCCTTCCAGTTGAGACCTACGCTCAAAGAACCTTGGCTACAACCGTTCGCTGAACTCGTGCAATCGACATAACCGAAGTTATGCGTGTTTCGCATTTGTCCGGAGTAAATCGCGTTGGGTGCCGTTCCGGAAAGAATGGTTGCACTCCAGTCGATTCGATTGCTTGCCGTGTTCCACGTACCATTCGCTTGATAAGTCGCAGGAGTGTACGAACCCATACAAGTGACAGCATGAGCGCCTTGCGGAGCCACAGCTCCGATCGTGGCCGGGCAGTTCACTGCACTCGGCGCATCTGCCATCACAGCGCGTGTATGCATATGAACGCGCACATCGCCGCCGTAAAGCGGAATGTTTGCGGTTCGCGTGTGCTGCTCGTTTGAGAACCAAATGAGACTCACTGCCTCGCCGTTTGCCGGAACACCGTTTCCATCGGCATCGTTAAAGCGAAGCACCATGCCACCATTCCAAGCCCAAGCCGGAAGCGTGTATTCACCGCCCGAAGGACCCTTCCCTGCATTGAAGGTGACCGAGGTGTGCACAATGTGATTGGCGTCGCCAGAGCGAGCATCCACACCGCCACCCGGCACACCGCCTGCGCAGCGCGAAAAGTTGCCCGCGCCAAGTGGCGTATCGGTGTTTACGAACATCGTGCCGCAGCCTGCGGTCGGACCAGTTTGACCACCGTCGAGCACCGTCGGACGAAGATCAAAGAACACGTTCCAATGACCCGCCTGAGCGTCCGTCGGAGCAAGCCAAAGACCCGCTACAGCGAACATCAAGAAGGACAAGAACTTCTGCGCATTTGATTGTTTTTTCATTTTCAGACACCCCTTTATTTGATTGCTCTCTTAAGCCCAAAACACCCTGCCAAAACTGCGCAGAGTGTTTTGGGACCCCAAAAGTTATACGTTCGCCGATCGCTTGCGATTTCCCGCGACGACCAGACCAAGAAGCCCAGCGCCAAGCAAGAGCGCCGTGCTCGGTTCCGGAATCGGAAGAATCACAAGCGACATAACCGCCGTCACCGGAATATTGGTCGAATTAAATTCTCGAATGAACGCCGAAGTCACCAGATTGATGGTCGAACCCGTCGCGGTGATATAGGAACCGTCCCAGAAATGACCCGTCACCGTTGCGAGATTCGCATTCGAAAAACTGTTCGTGACCGTGTTGTTCGTGACGTAAGCAACACCCGTCGTCCAACCATTGCCCCATGCGGACATCGCTACGGGGAACGTCGGAGTGGGCTGATAAATATTGGCGTTGTAATCACCAAACATGCTCAGCGGAAGCGTGAGCAGCGGAACCATACCCGGCGTAATGGTCACCAGGGTCGGCGCACCGCTGTAAAGATGGGCGTTGACTTGCAAGCCCATGATGCCACCAAAGCCATTTCCGGGAACGCAGTTATTCACGTTCACACCGCCAATGCCGTTACACGGATTTCCCATCGGAGCCAGTGAGTTCGGTGCCGGCACCCAAGTCGGACCAAAGGCTCCTGCCTTGTTTTGCCCGGTGAGAGTCACCGGACCAAGCGGAACCATACTTGAGGGAAGATCGAAGTTCGTGGCCGAGGCATGAGCCTGGTAGATCGAGGCCGGAAGCGAGAAAGCGCCCGTCGTCGGATTCACATCGATCCAGAACGGATTGCCGTCGTTGATCGCTGCGATGAATGGATTCCAGGTCGCGACCTGGAAGTTCAGACTTCCCGTGACCTGCACCATCACGGCCTTGGCCGGAGCGGAAATCCCGAGAAGGATCAAAAGAGCAAAGAGCGCAACGCAATTTTTCTTCATGATTTTCTTTCCCCCATATCTGTCTATTTTTCTGTTTGCTTCTTCTGTTTGCTTTTTCTTGCTATGCCAGACCTAGACTTTTTCGAACCCAATTCGAATTTGGTTCGAACTCAATCGTTTTCTTTTTCCACCGAGATTTTCCGTCGGTGTCGATGGTTTTTGCTTCCCGTCGTGACGAGCACGACACCTACACACAAAACCACTTCTTGCATTGACCTAACCCAATGAACACAAATGAACAGACCGCGCGAGAGGTTCGCGTTCTCGCTTCGCGTCTGCGCACGCGGTCTAGAACCGAAGTCACAATTTACATGGCTTTTCGAATTACGCATGCAAAAAGTTAAGGGGACGTGAACTTTTTTTCACAAAAAGACAAAGCCTCCTGAGGCGGCGAGCCACACACCGGATTTCCCATCTCGGAAAAGCAGTCCACCCGCAACTTGGGCGCAGCTTGTCGGCCCGCAAGACAAACAAAGCCAGTTTCCCTTTGCACCTTCTCGATGGGCAGGGCGAGGTCAACGCCCCAGTCCACCCGCAAGACAACCAAAGCCAGTTTCCCTTTGCACCCTTTGGCGCCTCGTTTGAGGGAAGCTCTCTCCAAAACGCCGAACTGCATTTCGAGATTTTATGCAAAGCACGTGCAGACGATCTTTTCGAAACGAAAAAACAAATGCGCAAATCGCTTGCAAGAGCGCGACGAAGATCGCGTGTGCGCAAGCGCAAGCAAGCACCGCCTTCACGATTCACTCTCCTGCAGCTTGACGCCGCTTTGCCGCGGTGCCCGCACCTTCTTGCATTCTTTGGCATTCGAAAATTTCCACACCGACGATGCCGAAACTCTTTTTGCGTTTTTCTGCAAGAAACGATTTCTCGGAAAGCGGCGCGCTCTCTCGCAAAAAACTCAAGAAGCTCGGCGCTCCGACGATGAAAAGAGAGCATTTCTATGCATCCTCCATCGTGGAGTGCACGACATGCTTTGGGCGGCGTGTCGTGCCGTAGGGCAGCGCCCTGAGTTCTGCTGTTGCGTGCAGGCTCAGGGCGCTCTCTTCGTTTTGGGAAACTTCCGTCGGTACGCGCAAACTCCGGAAGCTTCGGGGAAGCAAGCCTCACCGCACGCCTTCCCGACTTTTTCGCATCCTGCACCATCCTGCAAAATTCGGTTTCTCCGGATCACACAAAATTGCGACAGTTCTTCTTCGCGTTTCTTCTTCCCGCAATTGGGCCTCGGATCCAAGCCATTTTCGGATACGTTCGCAAACCAGGCTGGCGGTTTTCCGTCGGTGAAAAATCAACTCGTCTTCCTCAAGCAGAAGGAGTCGACGAGATTTCCGAGGGAATTTGCCTTGCGGGTTTCAAGCGCCGGAGCCAATCCGCCAATTCAACCGGCGCGGGTCAGCAACCAATAGATGTTGAGATCGCCGGTTTCTCCGTCGGACGAGAAGGCTTCCTGGCAGTGCACACCAGCGGCTTCGAGTCGCGCTCGCAAGTGCGCAAGCTCAGCTTCATCGGCAAAATGGCAATAGCGAAGTGCATCGTGCGACGATCCCCACGACAAGAGAAAATCCCCCGCTTCGAGCTGCGCCTTCGACGGTGCCGCAGCGCCAAGCACCGACCACGGCACGATCTTGCGCCCAAAGCGCTCGAACTTTCCAAACTGCCAGAATGTGACGGCAAGCAAGCCACCCGCGCGCAACGCCCGCGCGGCCTCGCACAAAAACGCAACGCGATTTTCAAAGCCGGGCAAGTGATGCATGACGCCAAACACGGCAAGAAAATCC
>JADFDR010000069.1 GCA_018262735.1 Geobacter sp. | reverse complement strand
CGCGCAAGCCGCCGGAATCCGTTACGTCTACACCGGCAATGTTTTCGATCCTGCCGGGCAAAGTACGTATTGTTCGGAATGCAAGGCGTGTGTGATCGAGCGAAGCGGGTACGAAATTGGAAATTGGAACCTCGATGCGAGTGGCTGCTGCCGTCGTTGCAAGACGCCCTGCGCCGGCGTTTTCGAACCCGAGCCGGGCCATTGGGGCTCACGGCGAATGCCCGTGCGGATGCAGCGCGATGCGACCTCCTCGGCACCGCACTTGCGCTGAGTGCCGCACGGCATCAGGGATCTCCGATCCATTCCATTTCTCGAGTATTTTCGCAAACCAGGGCTGATGTTTTCCGTCGGAAGAGAATGCGACTCGCATTTTGAAAGCGGGATGCATCCGAGGTTCCATAAAAAAGTTGTGCCTTCGGAGAGTGTTCTGTTGCATAAAAGAGGTGTTTCTTTTTGGCAAGAACTTGGGAGGAAAGCGATGCGCGCGATCGGTTGCAAATACGGCAAACAGGGAAATTCGACACGATTTGATGTAGTTCGGAGTGCGATTCTTGCGTGGGGCGTGTTTTGTCTCATGCTGACAATCCATTGTGTTGGAGTCGGCGATTCTGCAGGGAAGACCATTGCGCAGCAGGAGTTGCTCGATCGTATGGCATCGGGAGAGGCACCGCTTCTTCTCGATGTGCGAAGCGAACGCGAGTATGCGGAGGGGCATCTTCGCGGAGCAATGTTGATTCCGCACGATGAGCTCAAGACGCGTGTTGCGGAGCTTGCCGCGTACAAGGATCAGGAGATCGTTGTGTATTGCCGTAGTGGTGCCCGTGCGAGCACTGCGGAGGCCGTTCTGCGAGAAGCAGGCTTTACGAAGATCCGCGATCTCGATGGACATATCTTGCTTTGGAAGAAGAACGGGTATCCGCTCGAAGAATCGCTTGCGCCTGACCGAGACTCACGCTGACGTCTTTGCGTTGTGATGCGCAGGAAGGGTGCCGCAGCGATTCGCCGAGTGTTTTTGAATCAAGGTTTGTGCGATCGGCACCGATGCGGGGAATCATGCAAAATCTGCAATCTGTTTTCCCACTTTTTTGTGTATGCCTTCTGCACGTCGGTTTTTTTTGCACCCGCACCCGGGGTTGGTTGTTTGTCGGAGTGGCAGCAACGCTGGTCTTTGCGGCACAGATGCATGCCGAAGACCAAGTTTCTCCAGCACCTCAAGGCGATGCGCGCGCGACCGACGCCGATGGCTATGTGTGGGTTGACAAAGAGGGGAAGGAATTGCTCTCGAATTTTCCGCGTGACGCGCGCGGGGCACCACTTCCGGATTCCGCGGGAACGCAATCGACGGTGGAAGATGCAGCAAAGTCGCGCAAAGGTTTCTATCAATGGACCGACGCAAGTGGTGTGACACATCTTACGGATCGACTCGAAAAGGTGCCGAAGGATCGACGTGAGACGGTTGTGATGCAGCCGCTTCCCGAAGGCGACTTTGTCAACATCGAACTTTCTCCGGCTGCGCGTATCCGGCAGTATGTCGAGCAGCTCCAGTACTTGCCGAGACGTTGGGTGATCGCCGGCGCGTTTGGCGTGTTCACGGTTTTGCTCCTCGGGGTGGTTTGGCGCCAAAATCGCAAAGTCCAACCCGAGCCGGGAGCGTTTTCGAAGGTCGCCGATAACGACGAGGGGACAAAAGAGATTCCGAGCGAGAGCGAGTCTTGGAGCGACGAAACCAAACTAGCGGCACACTATAAACTTATTGGTGTTGATCCCGACGCTTTGAGCTCGGAGGTGCGCAAGGCGTATCACCGTCGCATGGGAGAGTATCACCCGGATAAAGTCGCAAGTCTGGGTCAAGAATTACGCGAGCTGGCAGAGGCCAAGTCGCGCGAGATCAACGAAGCCTACGAGGCCATTCTTTTCTACCGAGGCGAGGCGTAGCATTGTTCGACTTCAGGCTACGCATTTTCATGTTTTGGGTTTGATGTCGCGCAAGAGGATGATAGGGATTTCGCGTTTTGTTTGTGCGTCGTAATCCTGGAACTGCGGATAGACGCTGAGCAAACCCTTCCAACAAACTGCGCGTTCTTCACCCTCGGTGAGAATCGCTTGACGACGACTGACTTTGCGGCCTACGCGCACCGTCGCGATGGGATGCGTCTGCAGATTGAGCCACCAGGCGGGCGGGTACTCTTGCCCATGATTTGAGCCCGCAACCACGCAATCTTCTCCGTGCGGATAATAGGCGACGGGCGTCGTGCGCTCGATGCCGGATTTGCGCCCCACCGTCGTCAAAAGCAGCATCGGAATGCCGAGGAGGTTGGAGCCGATGCGTCCGTCGGTGGTTTCGTACACCCATCGGTGTAGTTTTGCAAAATTGCGGAAGTGAGCCATGTTGCCTCCCTTTGTCTGCTCGCGAAATTTGTTTGTGCCTTCGTTCGGGGCCTGCGTTGTGCGTTGGATATGCCCAAGGCGCGAACGAAAGCGGGTTCAACTCTTTTTTGTGTCGTTCTTGGCGGCTGCCATCCCCGCGCGGCGGCCAAAGTATGTTGCATCGGCAATCGAAAGCCCGCTGCTATAACCCTGAGCACAGAGACCCGAAGTCGTGCGCCCCGCGGCATAAAGCCCTGGAATCATCCTTCCGTCGGGGTTGAAAACTTCTCCATCGATCGCCGTGCGCAACCCACCGAGCGTAAACACGGCATAGATTGCTTTTTCACAGGTGAGATCAAGCGCGCCGAGCGGAGCTTGCGTGAGCGGTTTGAGTTCCGTCTTGCCTTTGTGAAAAAGCGGATCCTCTCCGCGTGCCGCGTGGGTGTTGTAAAAATCGAGTGTGCTTTGCAAGGAGCCTGGCGCAAGCCCGAGTGTGGTTTCAATCTCCGACGCCGTTTCGCCAACGGCGACCAGTTCCATGCCGCCAAGTGGCTTGGCATAGATTTCATCGTCGACGATGAGATAGGCTTTTCCTTCCTGACGCAAAAGTGCGTATTCCCCCGCGCGTCCGTAGTACACGTCTTCGTTGATGAAACGCTGACCTTGGCGATTGATCAAAATGCCCTTCTTGAGTTGTTTGGGTGGGTAGTAGGGCAGCGAGATCGAGCCGGCATGCATGCGAATTGCGTCGGCGCCGGCGCCAAGCCCCATGCGAATGCCGGAGCCGTCGTCCCCTTCGCAGCCGACGCGAAAGCGGCAGCGCAAAAGTTCCGGTGCGTAGCGTCGCAGCATCTCCTTGTTGTTGACGAATCCGCCCGCAGCGAGGATCACGCCGCGCCGAGCGCGAATGGCGATTTCTTTCTGATCGATCCGGACGATTGCACCGACGACGGCGCCGTCGCGATCGATCACGAGAGATTGGCAGGATGCATTACACTGAACGGTGACATTCGTCTTGTGGAGTGCGGCGAGCAGTTTTTGCATGAAGAACCCGCCCGCTGCGCCTTCCTTTGCGGGGTGATGGCCGCGTGCGGCGGGTTTGGCGATTTCGGAAAACGGATAGGCATTTTCGCTGCCCGAGAAAATGAGACCGTCTTGCGTCGGTGGCTCGGTGCCGCTTTCGGGGTGGAACGTGCCGCGGAAGGGGACGCCTTGCGCGACGAGCCAATCGAAATGTTCGACGCTGTTTTCGGAGTAAAGCCGGATTTTGGTTTCGTCGGGGCCTGGACCGCAAGCGGCCATGAGATACTTGAACATCTCCTCGGGGCTGTCTTCGAATCCACAGGCTTTCTGCACGGAGGTTCCGCCGCCGCAGTAAATCAGGCCGCCGGAAAGAGCCGTCGTTCCTCCGCCGGCAGCCGTGCGTTCGAGTACGAGGACGTCCGCGCCAAGTCGACTTGCTTCAAGGGCCGCACAAACGCCCGCGCCGCCAAGTCCGACGATGAGTACGTCGGTGCTGCGCTCCCAGTGCGCAATTTCGTTTTCGTTACGTGCGACGGCGGCACTCGCCCGAGTTTGCTTCGTCAACGCGACATCTCCCCATCTCTGAAAAAATCCAACTCGTGTTCGTGCGGCGCTGTGACAGATCCAATGCGTGGCGTTGTGTTGCTTGCAAGAGGAATGCGCTTTCTTGCGATTGTGATTCGCCAGAGAACGAACGTCAATTTACGATTCAGAAATCCTATGCGACGCAGGGCGTGTCCGATACTGCAGCCAAGCGGTTCGGCACAGGGGCTCGGTGCAAAAACGGAGTCTTGTCTTGACGAGTTTGGATTGGTTCCAAGGCTCCCGTTGTCTTTTCGGCGTTGGTCTCGCGGAGCGATGAGGATTGGACGAAGTCGTGCGGAAGCGAGTCGGAAAGACGCAGGAGCAAGCCGTCGAACTTCCAAGGAAAGAAAAGGGAACGGAGTCGAGCGCCATGTGGAAACCGGATGCGAGTCCGAGCGAGATTCATGAATTTGAAGTCGCCACCGATCTGCAGCCCGATGCGGCCGTGCAAGTTTGGGATGGCTGGATGATGCGGATGTATCTCGAGCTGACGCTCGACGAGGCCAGGCGGACGTATCACTGATCTCGTCGACGCACTGGCGTCCGGTCCTGGCGTTTGGCGCTGCGGAGACTCCATAATCCGAGCTTGGCCCTTGAGGTGCGATGTAGGAAGATCCGCGTAGAGGGGCAGCGAAACGTCAGACGCATTTTTGTGTCATTTGGGTTTCGAAAGTTTTTCGTGGTTGCCCGCAGGCGTTTTGTTCGACTAAGTTCCGCGGCATCCCTTTGCGACGAAAGGTTCAAACGACGCTATGAAAGATCACTCCACATTCGATCAACTTCAGCAGATCATCCAGCAAGACTTAGGGCATCTGATTGCTTTTGAGTACACGCTGCGCCTCGAGAGTGGCGAAGAGGTCGACAGCAATATCGGGCAAGAGCCGTTCGTGTTTCAGACGGGTACCGACGAGATGCTTCCGGCACTCGAAGCCGAGTTGATCCAGCTGCAAGCCGGAGAAACGAAGCGTGTCATCTTGTCGCCGGAACAGGCGTATGGACAAGTGACAACGGCGAATTTCAAAACGGTGCCGATCCACTTGATTCCCGAGGAAGCCCGTACCGTCGGACGCAAGGTGGCTTCGATGGGTCCTGACGGCTCGGAGCGAATCGTGGATGTCGTCGCGGTTCGCGACGATACGATCGTGCTCGACTTCAATCATCCGCTCGCAGGCAAGACCCTACACTTTGAAGTGAAGGTGCTCGCCAACGAAAAGTGCGGTGGCCCGGCGTAGCGCGCGGAAGCGCGTTTCTTACCAGCCTTCGACCTGGTGTACTTGCTTCCAGATCAGATTCGGGAACAAGCGGCGTACGAGCGCACCGATGCGCGCGTTTTTGCTGGGATAGATCCACAGCTTGCCTTGTTCGAGGCCTTGTTCGACGGCGGCGATGACTTCTTCCGGCGCAAGCGGTTGTTCTCCATCGAGCATCTTCGGCCAGTCGGTTTGACGTCCCTGATCGAGAAGTGGCGTGGACACCGACGGAGGGCACACGCACGCAAAGCGTACTCCACGATTTCGGTTTTCATGATATAACACTTCTGTGTAGGCGCTCACGGCAAACTTGGTTGCCGAGTAGCCTCCCATCTTCATGATCGGGATGACGCCCGCCATCGAAGAAAAGCTGACGAAATCGCCTTTGCCGCGTTCGAGCATTCGTGGCACGGTGGCTTTCGAAATGTGCACCAGGCCGCCGTAGTTGATGTTCATCATCCGCAAAAGGGTGTCCGCATCCATCTTTAAAAGCTGACCGCACGGCATGATGGCAGCGGCGTGAAAGACGCGATCGATCGGTCCGAGTTGCGATTCGATGTCCCGCACGGCCTTTTCGACGGACGTTCCGTCGGTGACATCGACGCGCAGCGGAGTGATTCCAGGATGTCCTTGCGCGGTTTCCTGCAGGCCCGCTTCGCTCACATCGAGTGCGGCTACTTTGGCTCCGCCTTTGCTGAAGAGCCGCGCCGCGACGCGTCCCATTCCGCTACCCGCTCCGGTGATCAATGCGACTTTGCCCGTATATGCCATTTTGGAAGCTCCTTGTTGGATGTGTCGATCCCGCTGCCGGGAAGGGCAAAAAGATTGCCGTGGAAATCGGATTTTGTCGAACGCGGTATTTCCGGAATGCTTGCCTTGGTTCGAGCGCGGGAGGTATTGCATGCCTTGGCCGTGTTGCGGGAATGCAGGCGAATGTGAAAAAACATGCGATAAGGAATCGGACGGCGCAGTCGTGGCCGTGGACGGGATGGTGCGCCGTCTTTTCCGGATGCAATTTTTTGTGGTTGGCTTGTGGTTGTGTGCGTTCTCGGATGTGCCTTGTACGTTCTTGGAGCGCATGCAGCTCCATCGTGGTTCTTGCAGTGCGTAGTCGGTCGTTGGAATTTGGTTTTTGAAATTTCGAGGGAGAACAAGATGAGTGAAGCCGTACGACATGAAGCAAGCCAAAATCGTTTTGTGGTTGTGATCGACGGAGCGGAAGCCGTGCTCGAGTATCGGATGACGTCGGAGAGCATCGATTTCTTTCGTACCTATGTGCCGGATGTGCTGCGTGGCAAGGGGCTTGCTGCGAAGCTCGTCGAAGCGGGTTTGCATTACGCGAAAGAAAAAAAATTACGCGTGGTTCCGACTTGTAGCTATGTGAAGAAATACGTCGAGACGCATTGAATAGGTCACGCAGGGTTTGCGCGGGCTTATCGTAGTCAGGCGGCAGAAGCCTATTTCGCGTGTCTCGTCGTGACTCAAAAAAGCGTATATCTTGCCGTTGTTGTGCGTGTTCGGTGCAGAAGAGCTCGAAAAACGCTGGACTCGTGAACCCAAGGAGAAGTGGATGGCGCAGGATCAAAGGCTTGCTGGGAAAGTTGCATTGATCACAGGTGCGGGGTCGGGGATCGGCCTTGCGTGTGCGAAGCGATTTGCGCAGGAAGGTGCTGTTGTGGCAGGCCTCGATTTGCAAGCGCCGTCAGGATGGGCAGAAATCGCAAGGGGCGCACCGACGACAGATTTCTTTGTTGCCGATGTGTGCGATTTGAGTGCGCAACAAGAGGTGGTTGCGGAACTGGTGCAAAAGCATGCGCGCATCGACATTCTGGTGACAGCGGCGGGTGTAGCGACGGGCGGTCCGGTGCATCTTTTGCCCGAAGCGGAATGGGATCGCGTGATCAACGTCAATCTCAAAGGTACGTTTTTGACGGCCAAAGCGGTGTTGCCGACGATGGTCGCACAACGTGCCGGAAGCGTGATTACAATCGGAAGTGTCGAGGGGATCGTTGGGATGGAGGGCGGCAGCGCCTACAATGCTTCGAAGGGCGGAGTGGTCTTGCTCACAAAAAATATGGCCCTGGATTACGCCGGACGCGGCATTCGCGTCAATTGCATCTGTCCGGGATTCATCGAGACGCCGCTCCTGCATGCTGCCGTCGGAGCGGAAGCGCTTTCCGCGCAACGCGAAAAAATCCGTTACCAGCACAAACTCGGACGTTTTGGAAAACCCGAGGAGATTGCCGGTGCAGCCTTTTTTCTGGCTTCCGAAGATTCGTCGTTCGTGACGGGACAAAATTTGGTGGTCGATGGCGGCTATATCGCCGGGCTCCGGGTGGGCTTTGCTGAATTGATGGGACTTGCTTGAGGAGCCTCGGATCCATTTTGTTTTTTGAGTCCTTTTGCAAACCATGTCGGATATTTTCCGTCGGTGGAAAGTGAACTCGCGTTTGTGAGGCGGAATGAATCCGAGGCTCCTTGAACAGGGTTGCTGAGCTTTCTCCGCAGTCGAGGGAATCCTGAGGCAAAAGAAGTTGAAACAAAAAAGTGTTCTTGCTCATGGTGACATTCGCGACGGATTGGAGTGAAGCTTTTTGGAATTTGCAAACTTGTCGTTGGGGAATGCGCAGCGCTCATTGCGAGAAGACGGAAAGAGAAAGCGAAAGATGTGGAAGAATCCGCAAATGATTTGGAAGCCGGAATGAAGGCGATGCTTTTGACCGAGGCGAGGCGCGCACTCGAACTCGCAGAAGTTCCCAAGCCAAGTCCTGGGTCGGGGCAAGTTTTGATTCGCGTGAGGGCCTGCGGCGTTTGTCGGACGGACTTACACATTTTTGATGGCGAACTCGATCGCCCCGAGCTTCCTCTTGTGCTCGGGCATCAAATCGTGGGCGAGGTGGCTGCGCTCGGCGCAGGCGTGCAGGATCTCGTCCTTGGGCAACGCATCGGTGTGCCATGGCTCGGGGATACCTGTGGGCGATGCGAATTTTGCATGTCGGGTGCCGAGAACCTTTGCGATCACGCGCGCTTCACGGGCTACCACATCGATGGTGGTTTTGCCGAGTTTGCGGTGGCGCAGGCGAAGTTTTGTTTTCCGATTCCTGCGCGTTATTCCGATGCGGAAGCGGCTCCTCTTCTTTGTGCGGGCTTGATCGGTTTTCGTGCGCTGCGCATGGCGGGCGATGCGCAGCGAATCGGTTTTTATGGGTTTGGCGCAGCGGCGCATCTCGCAACGCAAGTCGCATTGCATTGGCGGCGCGAAGTGTACGCCTTGACGCGTCCCGGAGATGTCGCGGGGCAAACCTTTGCACGCTCGCTCGGTGCAGTCTGGGCGGGTGGTTCGACGGAGTCTCCGCCCGTACCGCTCGATGCAGCGATCTTGTTTGCGCCCGTGGGTGAGCTCGTTCCGACGGCGCTTGCCGCAGTGCGCAAAGGGGGTTCGGTCATTTGTGCCGGTATTCACATGAGTGAGATTCCAGCGTTTGCGTATGAGATTCTTTGGGGCGAGCGGATGCTGCGCTCTGTTGCCAACCTGACGCGCCAAGATGGGATGGATTTTTTTGCGGTGGCCTCGCAGGTCGCACTTCATCCGCAGGTTGAGCTTTTTTCGCTTCCCGAGGCTAATGCCGCTTTGCAATGTTTACGAAAAGGGGAGTTGCAGGGTGCGGCAGTTTTGGTGCTAGATGG
>JADFDR010000068.1 GCA_018262735.1 Geobacter sp. | reverse complement strand
ATGCTGTGCATTTGCGACATTTTGGCGTCGCTGTGGACGGCTTGGCAGCGCGCGAATCGGGGAGCCTCGGATTCATTCCCTTTTTCGAGTGCCTTCGCAAACGAGAGCGGATGTTTTCCGTCGGTGAAAATGCAATCTGCCTTCAGGAAGCGCGCGTAAATCCGAGGCTCCCCGCGCGCAATCCCGTCGCGTTCGATCGGTGAGCGGTTTTTCCACGCGGCGCAGCTTCACGTTTTTTTCGCGCGCAATCCGTCGCGTTCGATCGGGCAATGGCTTTGCCTGCGTGCAGCGCCTGTGCGAGTCGCGTTGCGGCGAATGTGTCTCGTTAGCCGTGCGTGGCGTCGAGCCGTTCGATTTCGATCCGTGTGCCGCGATCGTTGGATCCGGCTTCACCCATGAGGGGAGTGGGCTGCAAGTGTCGATAGCCGCCTGCAAGTTGAATGGGGTTGATCGGGCTTGGAATCGTGGATTGATGAGAGCGGTGTGCCTTGAACTGGTAAGGCTCCCAAGCATGGTTGATCACAACCTGACCGGGGCGCGTGGCAGGAGAGATTTTGATGCGCGCTTGGAATTCTCCAATGTCGTTGAAGGCGCGCGCAAGATCGCCATCTTCCAAGTGACGCTTTTTTGCGTCTTCCGCACTCAGCACGATCACGGGTTCGCCGCGTTGCAGGCGCAGCAGAGTCGATTCGTCGCGCCAGGAAGCATGGATCGACCAGCGCGCATGTTGGCCGGTCATCGCAAGCGGATAGTCTCCGCCAAGTCGTGGATCTTCCTTGTGTACGGGTAGTTCTTCACCGAGTTCCAAGTAAAACGGATGATCGATGTAGAACTGGATGCGTCGCGTCAGTGTTGGCCAGGGCATTTTGTTCTGCACATGCCACTGGTTTGCGACGATCGTTTCGTGCGCTTGAATGTCCGTTGCATTGCCGATGTTGACGAAATCCATACCTAAAGATGTGTAGCGTGCGAAGCCGCGTTCCTTGAGTTCGTCCCAGCTAAGGCCACCCAGGTTGGTGGTCATGCCGATCAATTCGCGCAACAAGTCTTCGGCGTTGTTTTCGTGGAAGCGATTGCCGAAGGTGAATTGATCGTACACTTTGCCAAGCTCGCGTTTTGCGCCGGAGCGATCCAGATAGGTGACGCCACCGGCTTTGCGCGCGAGAGATTGCAATTCCTTCAAGAACAAGCAGTGAAATTCCCAATCGGTCTTGGCCTCGGCGAGTGGTGCGACGGCGCGTGTCGTCACATGCGCGAAGGGTGCGATCGGCGTGGCCCAGGTGATGTCGTCTTTTTCATACCACGACGCAGCGGGGAAGATGTAATCGCTGTGCAGGGCCGTGTTGCTCATTCGCCAGTCGAGCGTCACGAGCAAGTCGAGCTTTGGCAAGAAGTTGCGGATCAAGCGATCGTAACCGCGCGTGCGGCGCAGCACGTTGCCGCCGACTTCGAAAAAAATGCGCGGCGCAGCGTCGGGAGGAGATATTTGCCAGCCGTTTGCGATGGCTTCGTCCAAGTATTCTCGAAGAGGGCGCTTGAGGGCCTTGTCCCAGTTTTGTGTAGCCCCGTAGGTCTCGTCGAGGCCGCCTTTGAGATAATGGAAGAGCATGCCGGAGAGGAATCGCCCGCCTCGATATTCTTCACGCGTGAGGTCATACAGGATCATCTCGTCGGTGTGGCCTGCGAGCTTGGCTTTTGCAAAACGCGGTGCGATTTCGGCGGCAAGCAACAAGGCTCCGACTTTTGGAGAATGATCGCCCGAAGACAAGACAGGTGTCGTCGCTCCCGCAATCGTCATCGACGGAAAACCGTTGAATCCTGCGCCGCGCCGTCCCATTTGTCCGGTGAGTGCAAAGAGCAAGATTTGCGTGCGCTCCATTTCGAGGCCGTGATAAAACTTCGAAAAATTCGACTGCGTGATCATCGTGGCGGCTTTGGCCGAGGAAAGCTTGCGTGCGAGCATCTGGATGTGCTCCGGCTTGCAGCCCGTGATCGCTTCCACTTCTTCGAGGGAGCGTGCTTGCACCTGGCGCCGCAAGCCTTCCAGCGCAGGTTCGACTTCGATGCTTCCCGAGAGTGTTTTTGCGGTATAGGAGCCCGCGAGGGCAGGGATGACACTTTTTAGAGACAAGCTGCGCGTATCGACTTCTTGCAATCGATTGGTGGCCTCGTTCCAGCAGTAAAAAATTTCGTCGGAACCCTTTTTTTCGAGATCACTTTTGCGCAAAAACTTTTTTGTGTCTTTGCGCACGAGTAGCGGCAAATCGGTTTGTTCGCGTACGAATTCCTTGTGAATCAAGTCTTCTTCGAGAAGCACACGCGCGATGCCGAGCGCGAGCGCGGCGTCGCTTCCGACGCTCACAGGCAGCCAGATATCTGCATGAATTGCCGACGCGCTGAGATCGGGCGCGATGACGATGACTTCCGCGCCGTGATAGCGTGCTTCGTTGATAAAGTGCGCGTTGGGGATTTGCGTGTAGGCCGGGTTCCCGCCCCAGATCAGGATCAGGTCGGAATAAAACAGATCGTCGCCGGAGCTTGCAAATGAAATTTTTCCGAGGGTGGCCATGGCGCCGGGATGATGATCTCCGACTTCGCAATTGACATTCAGCACGGGCGTGTCGAGAACGAAACTTGTGCGATGCGCGCCGATGCCATTACACCCATTTGCGTTGGCAGTTCCCGGATCCCAGACGATGCTGCCGGCGCCGTCTTCGCGTAGCGCTGCAAGGGTTTGTTTGGCGACTTCGCGCAGGCCATCTTGCCAGGAGATTCGCTTCCATCGACCTTCGCCGCGTGCACCGACGCGTTTGAGTGGATAGAGGAGCCGCGACGGAGCGGTCATGCGCAGGCTGTAGCATGCACCTTTTTGGCAGCCGCGCGGATTGAAGTCGGGAACCTCGGGATTGGTTTGTTCATAGCTGGCGACTTGTTCTTCGCGAAATACGACGCCGTCTTTGACATACACATTCCAGTTGCAGCCGCGCTGGTACCAACAATTGACGAAGTGCGTGCCCTTCGAGATGCGATCCCAAGTCCATTGCACGCGATACAAATCTTGCCAATCGCCGTAGGAGGGGATTTTTTCTTTGACGCGTGTTGCGAGCGATGCGGCGAGTGGCGCAAGGGGGCGTCTGCGCAGGAGATGCAGCGAAAGACCAAGTGCCGCAGCGCCCGCGATGGTGCTGGATGCGAGTAAGAATTGGCGACGCGTGATGCCCATCGTGGCTCCAACGGTTCTGCTCGGGTGCGGCGCGAGGACGCAATGCGAGCGTTGCTTGCCGTGCAGGATGAGGCCGAGCAGAATTCGAAAGCTCGAATTTCCATCGGCGCAATTTGCATGTTTACTTTGTACGCTAAGCTTCGCGCCTCTGTCAAGGAGCGCTTGCACGGCGCTTGGTCACGTGCGTGGCCTCTCCAGGCTTGAATGAGATGCGATGAAAAAGCCCAACAGGAAGGTTTGGAAGACGAAGGCTCGAGCGAAACTGCGCGGGACGCGTGTTCCCGCTGCGCAGGCGCTTGCGCGCGGCTCGCTTTCGCCCGAGGTGATTTTGCAGGCTGCGCTTGCGATTGCGGATCGAGAAGGGCTTGCGTGCCTGACCCTACGCAAAATTGCGACGAAGCTCGATGCGTCACCCATGGCGATCTATCGCCATTTTCGCAACAAGGCAGAGCTCGTGGCAAAGCTTCCGGATTACGTGGTCGGGATTTACGGTGTGACCGAGCATGCGACGGAAGATTGGCGCGATTGGATTGTTGTCACATTATTGCGTATGCGAACCGGTCTGCTCGAACACCCCGGCGTGATTTCCTTGCTCGGATCGAGTGCGACCTCGGGGCCCAACGCATTTGCGGTGATGGAGCGATTTTTGGCCGTTGTGCGCAAAGCGGGTGTCGAGGAGGAAGCGGTGATACAGCTTTTTCATTTGCTCATGAGCTACACGGTGGGGGCCGTGGCGATCGAAAACGCTGCGCTGCAACGACTTGCGACCTCCACGGGGCGCAGGCAACACCCAAAAGTGTCTTTCTTTTTTGAATCGGCAGCGCGCGCCGAATATCCCAATCTTGAAGCGCTCGCGCCAAAACTCGCACTTTTTGCGAGCGACGAATTCTTTGCGGCCGGAGTGCGGCGAATGATGGATGCATTCGCGCCGCCGCACGTTCGCGGATAAGACGCACGTTGGAGCGTGCGGCGCGCATGGAGCCCTCGGCGCTTGCAGGGGGTCGGCGAAGGGGTGTTCGGATACGAGCCGACGCGATGCGCCGCAGGCCGCATGTCTTTCCGTGCGAAGGGTTTCGCAGCTTGACTCAAGCATGGGGACAAAGTCGCAGGCCATCCCGTCTACGTGTCTTTTCGTGCGTTCGTTGCAGCGCAAGGGAGGCGGCAAAAAAGGCGGAAAGGCCAAGACTCGGGATGCCGCGGGCCGGCGCGTGCAGGTACGTGATCCTTCTCACTCAGGATGCTGGTTCGAGTGACGATGAGTTCGTTAGGTTTCGACTTTCTCGGCTGCGAGGAGGATTTCCCATGCAAAACATTCGATTTGTTTTCGGATTGCTCGTCCTGGTTTCGTTTTTCGGTTTGCCACCGGGTGTTGCGCGCTCCGACGGAGAGGTGACGGTTGAGAAGCGAATGGAGGAGCCGATTTCTCCCGCTGCAGCCAGCTTTCAAAATTTCTGTGGCGAATGGATGAAGAAGCTCAGCGAGCGCGAGGTGCGCAATCATTCCTTGGCGAGTGCGGTTGCAAAAGATGAAAAACTCGTGATGCATTACACAGGTTACGGTAAGGCGCCGCGCAGTTGCGAAGTGCGTGAAACGGGTGTGCCCGGTCAGCCCTTCGTCGGTCGTTTGGTCTATGACGAGATCGAGTATCGAAAGGTGGGTTTGACTGCGCTCGAGCTGGCGTCCCAAGAACCGCTCGCGTATATGCGAATCGAGGTCATGGAAATTTTTCGATATGACGGCAAGAAGTGGGTGTACTAAGTGCAAGACTCGAAAAAGAACGGTGTTATTCCATTTCCTCTTGAGTGATCTGCGTTCACCCTGTAGTCTCGTCCCGCGCGTTTTCAAATGTCACGAATGTCACTTCAAAGGGGATTTTATGCGATGGATTAAGGCTCTTTCGATTTTGGTTGCGTTGTCTTTTCTGACGACCGGCTGTACGACGCCGGGCGCCAAAGCGTGGGCACGAGCAAATAAGAAAATTGTCTGTGCTTCCGTCGGTGCGCTTGCGGGTGGTGCAGCGGGTGCCGCGATCGGCCATCACGGTGACAATCGATCTGGACAACAGACTGCTGCGGGTGCCGCGATTGGCGTCCTCGTGTTTGGCACGGCGGGCTACTTCATCTGCAAGAACGAGACTCCGCCTGTGGCTCCGGCTCCTGCTCCGGCAGCCCCGGCTCCGGCTCCTGCTCCGAAAGCGGCCCCGGCCCCGGCTGCAAAGAAGATCATTTTGCGCGGCGTAAATTTCGCCTTTGATTCCGCAGAGATTACTCCAGAGTCGCAAGTGATCCTTCAGAGTGCCGGTGATGTTCTGAAAGAGAATCCTGGCGTCAAGATCGGCATCACGGGTCATACCTGCAGCATCGGAACAGACGAATACAACCAGGGTCTTTCCGAGCGACGCGCCAACGCTGTGCTGCAGAATTTGGTGAAGCAAGGCATTGCGGCCGAGCGTTTGCAAGCTGCGGGCAAGGGCGAGAGCCAGCCGGTAGCCGACAACGCGACGAAAGATGGTCGTGCACAAAATCGTCGCGTGGAGCTCGCGGTCAGCGAGTAATCCATACGCGATTCGTTCGTTGGACGGCCCGTGATCGAAAAGATCACGGGCCGTTTCCTTTTTTGGATTCGCAATGGCAGACGAACGGCGATTTCACATTTTGCTGTCGGACGGAGGCGTTGCGTTCCTTGAGGAAGTTGCGCGAGGCGACCCGAGCAGCGAAGCGACGTGGTGTCGTGTCACCCTGGCGGTTGTGTTTCTTGAAGAAGTTGCGCGAGGCGACGCCTTTGTTCGGAGCGGGCGAGTAACTCTCGGAGCGCGGCGGCGACGTGTTGCGTTGCACTCCCGTCGATTGTGCCAAGACGCTTTGTCGCAAGAGTGTGTTGTTGCGGCTTGCGTTTTCCGATTTGCTGGCGCACAAGCGTTGCGAGTGTTTCTGGGGTTGCAAAGGGGATGGCTGCTTCGAGATCGCGTCGCGTGGGTGAATAGTCGTCAGGCCATGTGGATGCGGTGCAGCTTTCGGCGAAAACGACGGGCGTGTCGAAGAGCAGGGCTTCGAAGAATGCTCCGGAAAGATCTGCAATCGCGCAGTGCACCTGCGGAACGAGTTCGAACGAACGCCCAGTCGCTTCAAGCAAAGTGACACCGGTGTGTGTTACGAAGGTTTCGAGCATCCGTTTTCTGCAGAGCGGATGCGGTGCGAGCCAAACTTCGTGATCGCGCGTCAATTCTGCGACGGCGGCGTGCCAGCGCGGTGCGAGCAAAAGCCCTTTGTCGTGCGCATAGGGTCCCCAGGTCGGAAGGAGTAGAATGCGCGGCCGCTCCGTCGAGGGTGCGGCATTTTCGAATTGTCCGCCGCGCGCGAGGAAATCATCGAGATGCGTGTAGCTGTCGTTTGCAGAGCGCCAATCGAAAAGTGGGAAAGGGCCGGCGGCGGTCTTGACTTCGAAGCACTGCTCCACGAGTGGCTTGTCGCGTTGCAAATAACGTGGGGCGTGCGCGGGGCCGAAGCTTTTTTGTGTCACTTTTTTTCCGCTGCGTCCATGTGGCAACACGACGAGTTGTACTTTGCTGCCACACTCCGCAAGTTCCGTCGCCAAGGGGAAGATGTTGAGTTGTGACGTGACCAGAATGTCGTAGTCGAAACTTGCGATTTGTCGGACGATGGCCGGCAGATCGCAAGTTTGCAGGAGGACGCAGGGGGCCGAGGGAAATTCCTTGCGAATCCGCGCGCGATCGCTCTCGAAAAGGATCCACGTCCCGCCGAGTTCACGATACAAACCACGCAACGCATCGAAGATGTGTAGACGAAGCGTGGATTCGTCGGTGCCGTGAAGTCCTTCGAGGATGTGTGCCGGGATGGGGTGTAGCCACCAACCGATGCGCGGTACACGCTGACGTAACTCGGTGCTTGAAATTCCGTCGGTGTGGGGAAGGAGAACGGTTTGCAAGCGATAGCGATCGAGGAGACGCCCCCAATGCTCGCGCATTTCGTCAAGACTCCAATCGTCGCCATGAAAAATGTGCGTAATCGAAAAGCGTTGGCAAAGTTCGTTTCGATCCGAAAGCAGCACGACCTGATCGGCAATACCGAACGCTTGCACGGCATGCAGACGCTCGAGTTCGGAATTGGCGGGCAGGATGGTTTTGCAAGAGCGACACCACGCATCGGTGTGTACAGCCACAATGAGCTTGTCGCATTTTTGCGCGGCGTGAGCGAGCAGTGCGCGATGGCCGTCGTGCGCAAAATCGAAAACACCCATTACGAGTCCGATTTTTTTTCGACGCAGTCTTTGCCAAAAGCGCTTTCGCATCGTCGGTGTCACCTCGTCGTGATCGTTTTTGCAGAGGAGGCAGCGCTTCGGCACGGGGAGTCATGGCGGTGCGCCGAGTGCGTTACTCTTTTCGGTGTTGTGTACGCAGATAACGCTTCCAGGCGATACTTTGTCGAGCACGAACCACGGCCCAAAGCACGATGGGGTAGCTCAGCGCCGCCAGCGCGAGCCCGAGCATCGCACCGCCGATCAAGAGGGGCATCAAAAAATCGCTGCCGAGCCGCATGATTTCGTGCAACGAGTCGGTCACCGAGAGAGTTTCGCTCCGATGCGTGAGTTGATAGAGCAGGCGCTTGAGTTGCTCTTCGACGCCAAGATGGCTGCGTGGCGTCCAAAAGACGATGCCGATTTTGTAGGTCAGTGTGAATATCGGTGCGATCGTGATGGGGTTCGTGATCCACGCCATCGCTGCGGCAGGAATCGGGTTGGCGCGTAGCGCGGTGGCAAGCGCAGCCGCAAGCAGCATGTGCAGGCCGACCGTCGGAGAGAAGGCAACGAAGATGCCAACGGACGTGCCCAGCGCGATCGCGCGCGGCGAGGACTCAAGCGCGATCAGTCGGTGCCAGAGATTTTTTACACGAGCGCTCAGAGTCGTTTTTTCCGTCGGAGAAGAAGCCAATTCTGCCATTTGCGGATGCAAGTCCTTGTGCTTCGATGGAATCAAAGGTGGAGGGGTTCCGAGCGAGTTTCGCAGCATACCGAGGAAGTGAACTCCTTTGCCATGCTATGTTCGTACTTTCGGGAGCAATTTTCTTTGGAAGAATGTTTCGTGCGTCCGTAAGATGTTGGAAATGTTTTGGAAGAGTGCGAGGAGGTGAGGCATGGTGAATCGGATACAACGATTGCAAATTGGCTTGGGAGAGCATGTGCAGGAAGCGCGTGCTGCTCGTTTCCGACGCATGCTTGGAGTTGTTTTTTCTTTTGTCGGCGCGCTGGCTTGCGCGGGGGCGAGTTGGGCATCACCGCCGGGCGCACTGGATCCTTCGTTTCACGGCGATGGCATCGTGACGACGCCGTTTGGTTCCTCGGCGCAAGATCGCGGGCGTTGGATTCTGCAGCAGACGGACGGGCAGCTCGTCGTTGCGGGGTATAGCAATGCATCGGGAAGCAATGACTTCGCACTCGTGCGTTACAACCTGGACGGCACGCTCGATACGAGCTTTAGCGGCGATGGCAAGGTGACAACGGATCTTGGGGGCGGAACCGACGATCGTGCGATGTCCGTGACGCAAGTGCAGGGCGGACGCTTGCTTGCGGCGGGTTGGTCGAAGCGTGTTTCGGGGTATGAGGATTTTGCGTTGGTGCGATACAACGCCAACGGTTCCGTCGATACCGGCTTTGGTGACGGCGGCGTCGTGATGACGCGGTTTGCGTTGAACAAAGACGATTTTGCTTATTCCGT
>JADFDR010000067.1 GCA_018262735.1 Geobacter sp. | reverse complement strand
GGTCGGCAGGAGCCACGACGCGTGTCGCACCTGCTGCACGCAAACGCTGCGCAAGCAAATCTGCAACTTCCATCGACGTCGCATGCGACGCTCCTTGCGACGGAAAACTCTCGAAAGGAATCACTGCAAACGTCGCCTCGGGTGCTGCAAACGCTGCTCTTGCAAGCCCAAGCCACAGCGCACATAGCCCCGTTACGAGTCGGCATACCGTTGCTCTACGATGACTCATGGCCCGAATATCACCTCCGGCTCGAAAAGCTCGAGCTGCTCGCGATCGACGAAATATCGAAACCCTTTTTTGCCTCGATATTGGCCAGCCGCATCCTCAATCAACACCACGGCCGTCGTCGAAACGGCCCGCGCAGCACTGTCGTAACGCACCCACTCCGTCGAAAATCGGCGCCCATCTGCCATGACGCCGCGCACCCGCCCCTCTGCACGAAAATCGCCCGTCGCGAGCTCGATCCGCCCGCTCGCACAGTGGAATCCAAAACTCCGCGGCGAATCCGGCAACATCGAGACGCGAACATCATCAAGTGTCGCCACTTCGGATACCGGATCGACGCGCGATTCCTTGGCCTGAATCCAATACAGATTTCGAGCTTCACGGCTCGCCACATAGGTCATCTCGGTTACGCGAAGCCCGGGCGAGCGCACCGTCTCGTTCGGAGTGGCAGCAGAGGGAAACCCGAGCAAGAGCACAAGTCCCCAAAAGCCAATCTGCTGCAAACATCGCTGGCGCACACACGGCACGCTCCGCGAGAGCAACGTGATAAGCAAGGAGTGGAGATGGCGTGAAACGCTTCGCATGCAATAAGCGTACCGGCTCAAGATGGCCGGGACAATACAAGATTTGCGAAAGTGCCTGCGGATGACCAAGAGTCTACGAATCGGTATGACCAAAGATCGTCTTCATTGGCTCATAGGACACGACCCAGTGCAAGGGTCGCATAATCAAATAATCGAGCGCGACACCGACGGGATGAAGAGCGTAGGCGACGATGCGTAGGGGGTGGCCGGCTTGCTTCGCGTCGTAATCATCCGCAAGCGCTGCGGGCGATGCGCTCAAGAGAGCCAGCCCCAGCATCAGTGCAAAGGCGAAGATACGAACACCGCGAAGCACAAGGACACCACGCATGCCACGACCTGTAGCAATCCGTCGTGAAAGAATTGAATTTCGGCTACACACCCTCATGATCTTCCTTCCCTTCTCGTAACAACCTCGCAACAACCCTTCTCGCACAACTCCGACACATTTCTGATTGTATCCCACTGGCTTGCTGCCTTGCCGTCTTGTCGCCTTGCCGCATACCACAACCCGTACACGGTACACATGCACAGCGAGACAGATGTCTCCAAAACTTGCGCCGCGCATGTCATCGGAACGCACATCTGCTTCCGACGGACTTTGCGCGAACAAACTCTTTCCTCGCGCACTCGTCACCGTGCCGACTTGCAACCCGCCAACTCTCGACTTGCCGTCCCTGCACTCGCATTCTTCGCATTTTTTGTGGATCCATCCCGCAAAGGCGAATGCGAGGCTAACACGCCTTCGAACGGTTTCAAAGCACGCTTCGCCCCATTCCACACCGCTTCTCGAAAGAACAAAATCTGCAAAAATGGCGTTGCCTTTGGCGCCAAAAAACTTCGCCTCCCCCCGACGCCCAAAGACAAAACCATGCCGAACACTCTCGTGAAAAATCCGCTTTGCTCGCACAGTCGCGCAACAAGCAGCGCACTTTGGCTTGCCTCGCAAAATGCAGCACGCGAAGTCGATTCTTCTTTCCTTGCTTGAGGCACGAATTGATAAACTGAATGCGCGAGTACACTGCGTCGCGCACCGTGTGCAAACCTGCTTGATCTCATAGATCTCAAAGCAAAACGCAACAAGCGGCGTGCAAAAATGGAACGAGCAAACTGCGGCAAGATCGACACATCCGCATAACAGAAACAGTGAGAAGACAGACGAAGCAGGCGACTCGACACACCACTCAATACAGGGAGACGCACGATGGCTGAAATTCACGAATTGCTCGATTGTCCCGTTTCATCTCTGGAAAGTGCCGCACAGATCCAAGCCGTCTCGCCCAGCACGACTCTCGCCGAAACCTTAAAGCTCTTGCAGCAATCGGACCTTGGCGCGGTCATCGTCCTCGATGCAGGCAAGGTGCGTGGGATTTTCACCGAACGCGATTTCTTGCGAAGAGTTTGTGGCAAGAGTCTCGATCTCACTCAAGAACGAGTCGAAAACCAGATGACGCCTTCGCCGTACAGCGTCAATCCAGGCGACCCCATCGCGAGCGTGCTCTTGCGCATGCACATGGGCGGCTTCCGTCACATGCTGGTCGTCGATGAAGAGGATCGACTTTTAAACGTCGTTTCACCGCGCGAGATCGTCAGCTTCTTGCTAGGCGCCTATCGCGAATAATGTGTATCCCTACAAATCCACCGACGGAAAACGAAGTCGCGTCTCCTTCACAAACCATTTGAACTTGCGCCGCTTCCGCTTCCTTTTTCGCAAACCGTTTTGCTCCGCAACGGCAACGCTGCGACAAAACGTGCGGAACGATTACACAAAGCTCACGCATAGATCACACACGAACTCCAGCGCAATCAAGTACGGTTGCTACAGTGCATTGTGTGACGAATAGATGGACTTGCCGACAATCTGAAGTGGTTTTGAGCTGACGCTGATTTGTAAATGCTCCGATGTGGTTGAGTGGCGAAGTATGCTGGGCAAGTCCTGATAGTTCACAAAAGCCCTCCCCTTGAGTGAGTTCCCTAGACTCAAACTCGATGTGGGACTTGCACGCAGCAAAGCGTGCAAAACGAAGCGCCGGATGTTGCCCCGTCCGGCGCTTTCCTTTTGTGGCCTGCTGCACCCGCGCTACCTCACATTCCCGTTGCAGAGATGAGAAGGAGCGTAAAGCGCCGAAGCGGGCGGGCTCAACCCACGAGCAAGGCGTTTTTTGCGAGACATCTTTCGAAGAAGCGTAAAGCGCCGAAGCGGGCGGGCTCAACCTTCTTGCCGCATCCCGGACAAAGCGATTTGAAGGCGAGAACGCCTCTCTCAGGTTTTTGTGAAATGCGGGCTTCCGCGAAGCTTGCGCTCGATCTGATCGATACGCTGCGAAAGGAGCGCAGACGAAAGACCCTCGGAAATCAAACGCGCCGACTTCAAGAGCAGGTAGACCTGATCGATATCGCGCACCCGCGGCGTGCCGCGTAGCAAGAGCTCGGCGTAATCGCACTGCGTGAGTGCAAGCCAAGGCTTCGCATTCATGCGTTGATTGGCCGCAATGGCATTTTCGAAGTGCTCGCGAGCGCGATCCTTTTGATCTTGCACTGCCGCGAGTCTCCCCAACACGCGGTGCGCCGAACCTTCGTTGAGCGTGCTCCAGATCGCAAGCGTTCCGTCGGCATCGGGCGAAATTTTCGCATAAAGCGAGCGCGCCACCTCGGCATCGCGGAACACCACCGCGAGATCGGCGACACGTATCCAGGCCGTCATGCGACCCCAATCCTCCGGAAAAGTCTCAATGCCATTCGAAACGAATGACTCGTAAATGCGTCGCGCTTCCTCTTTTTCTCCTGCCATCCAGAGTTGGCAAGCACGATATGCCTGCGCTGCCGTTGGAGAAAGAAACTTGCAATCGTCCGAAACGATCGCAGCAAGTTCCTCGAAGCGTCCCTCAAAGCAAGCAAGTGCAAAACTTTGAATGCCGTAAGCACCCTTCGCAGCGTCGTGGAAAAATGGCTCTCCGATTGCGAGTGCGGCACGTGCGTCGCGCTGCGCGATATCGAATTTGCCGAGCAGCGTGCCGATCGTCGCGCTCAACTGTAGCCCCATCCAACGGAAGTAATGATTCGGATGACGCTCGACGTCGGCAAACAATCGTTCCAGATCAAGCACGGCGGCGTCCACCTCGCCCAGGCCGAGGAGCGCCATGACGCGTTGCACGCGCGCACGTTGCAATTGCTCGGGGTCGCCGCCAATTTCGGCCACTTGCAAGGCTTCATTCGCTTTTTTGAACTGTTCGTGCTTTGCGCCGCTCGTGCCACACACGAGAGCCATCGTCGACAGCACACGCGACAAGAGATCGAGATTGCCAACGCGACGCGCTCGCGCCAAAGCGCGCTCCGCAAGCACTATCGGATCGTGCATCGGAGACGCAAAGTAGAGTATGGCGAGCTGATTTTCGATTCGTACACAAATATCTGTATCCGATTCGCCAAAATCGCGATACACCTCTTCGATCAAACGCAACGACTCACTAAGATTTTTCCCGATGGAACTGCTTTCAATCACAAGGCCCAGTGCGGCCTCGGCGAAAATCTCCCAGCGCTCGAGCGTGCGCGCAATGTCGATACACGAAAGAAAACAATCGCGTGCATCTTGCGAAGCTCCGCACTGCCAATACGCACGGCCAAGTGCAAGCAACACATCACAGCGTCGACGTCGCGAATCAGGAACGGCCGCCTCATCCAGAATGCGCAACGCCGTCCGGAACGCCTGCACCGCGCTTTCCCACGCCAGCAATTGCAAAGCTCGTGCACCTTCGCGCATTCGATATTCAAAGGCGCGCTCCGCTCCACGTGGCCCGGCTTCACCGAAGTGACGCGCAAGTTGCGGCCAAATTTCGGGATCGTCCGCGCGCGTCTCCTCCAACGCCTCCGCCACGCGATAGTGGATCGAGAGGCGTTTTGCGACGGGAATCCGCGAAATGATCGCTTCGCGAAAGAGCGCGTGCTCAAACGAGTACGTCCCCAGTGCACTCAGCGGCTCTTCAATCACTTTGGCCTGGGCAGGCTCATGCAAGGCTTGCGCAACGTCGAGCGGTTCGAGCCCCGTGGCACGCGCCAGTGTCGCCAGCGAAAATTCACGACCAAGAATTGCCGCGACGCGCAACACGTCTTGACTCGTTTGCGGCAAGCGCTCGATGCGACGACTCATGGCCTCCTGCACGATCGGCGGCAAATGATTCGCGATTTCGGAAGACGGAAGTTGCGCCAATTCTTTCAAGAACAATGGATTGCCACGCGTCAGCTCATGCAAGGCTTCCATATCGCATTCTGCAACGCGATCGCCGAGCAAAACACGCAAGAAATCTTTCGACTCCTCAGAGGTCAGACCTTGCAAGCGGCACAATGTTCCGCCGGAAACTTGCGACATTTCCAAGAAGCTACGCAAATCCGTCACTGCCTCTTCACGGCACGTCACGACGAGCAACACTTTCGAGCGTGAGAGCTGTGGCGCAATGAAACGCAAGAGCGCGAGCGATGTCTCATCCGCCCAATGAAAATCCTCGATCAAAATCGCAACCGGCCGCGCCTCCGCGCAGCTCGACATAAACTTCCAAATGGCATCGAAGAGTTGAAAACGCGCTTGTTCCGGCGGCGTCGATTCGCGCCACGGGATATGCGCTTCGCTGCGCGGCGCATAACTGCGCCACTCGGGAACGAGATGGACCACCTCCGGCAGAACACCCGCAAAATATCGCTCCAGAATTTCGACGCTCGGCTCGACGAGCGGTTGACGCAACACTTGCGCCCATGGCCAAAGCGCCTGCGCTCCTGGACCTTCATGACAATATGAAGTGTAAATTTGAAAACCGGCTGCATGCAGCTCGGGTTCGAATTCGAGCAGCAGTCGCGATTTGCCAACACCGGATTCGCCAAACAACACGACGAGCCCGCCACTCCCCGCACGACAACGCGCTGCAGCCGACGCAAGAGTGCGTCGCGCTTCTCCACGCCCGAGGAAGGGATCGCTATCCCGCCCTTGCTCGATGACACCCGCAATTTCGGCGACCGACGCAATAAAGCGTAACCCCTTGCCGCGCTGCGTAGCGATGATTTGGGGATTTGTCGCATCGTCGTAAAGCGCTTCGCGCAAAATTTTGACCAAACGCCGCAACGACGTCGGCTCCACCGCCGTATCGGGCCAGACTGCGCTCAACAGCTCTTCTTGCGAAAGCACCCGCTCGCGATTGCGAATCAAAACCAAAAGCAGTTGGAGCACTTTGGGTTGCAAATCGACGACAGAACCTTCCTCACGCAACTCTTGCAATGCGTCATCGAGTTCAAAAGTCCCAAAGCGGAAGATCATTCTGACCTCATCGTTGGAAAATCATCGCGTCCGCTTACACCAGCGAACGCATCGCAAAAACAGCAGCCCAGTGTGCGCCTTGCTTACGTGCAACTTCCGTTTCGAAATAATGCCGTAGCCGACGACGATCGTCGGCTTGATCCTTGAGTGAAGCACCGATCAAGAAGTGCACCAAATCTTCCGGTCCCATGTGGCCATCGCGGACATAGTAGGCATACACGCCGAGCGCATGTGCGACGGCCACGGCTTCGGCCGTCGACATCGTCGTCGATAACCGATCCGTGCCACGTCCATCGACGGTTTGCCCGCTGCGCAACTCGCGAAAGATCGTCACCAACACTTCGATCGTCACCGGTTCCGGCACGATCGGCACACCCGAACGCTTGAGCAAACGCTCCGACTCATGGCACACCACCGAAATCTCATCCTTGAGTCGCGCAATCGGTCGAATCGTTTCGAAATTCATGCGTCGCTTGAGTGCCGAACTCATGGCGTAAACACCCTCGTCGCGCGTATTGGCGGTGCCGATGACGTTGAAACCATCGCGCGCAAACATCATTCCGTGTTCACCTTCGAGCTGTGGAACCATCAAGACACGATCCGAAAGCACGGAAAGCACTGCATCCTGCACTTCCGACGGACAGCGCGCCATTTCTTCGAAGCGCACGAGCTTGCCCTCCTGCATCGCGCGATACAACGGCCCCGGCACGAGCGCACGCAGGCTCGGCCCTTCGGAAGCCAGCAGCGCTTCATTCCAGGAATACAAAATGTGCGCATGGCGTGTCGCCGCTCCGCCTTGCACCGTGATCGTCGAATCTCCGGAAATCGCCGCGGCCAACAACTCCGAAAGCCACGACTTCGCCGTACCCGGTTCTCCGACGAGCATTGCCCCGCGATTCGTCGCCAGTGAAACCATGACACGCGCCACGAGCTCTGCCTCGCCGACAAACTTACGTGTCAAGCCAAGCACTTCATCTCCCAGGACGAACTTGAGCACAGCGCGTGGCGAAAGCTGCCAACCCGGCGGCACCGGCCCGGAATCCCATTTGCGCAATCTTTCGAGCTCATCGCAATAATCGTGCTCGGCGGGTGTGCGCTGAACCGAATGCGGAATTTTTGTCATCGTCGAACTCCCAAAAGTGTCACTCGCTCCAGCGTTCGCGCCGGCGCGCTGCGTCGCTCCCTATGCCCTGCTTCGAGCGACAGCGCGTCGTTCAATGTCGGCCTTCGAGCGCCATTCGCTCTTCCGGCAAAATGCGCGGCAATTCGGAAAGCGGAATGATTCCTTGCGTCACATGATCGATCGCGCTGTCGCGCATCGTCACGAGCCCGGTGTCGAGTGCGAGCTGCCGCAACTCGTCCACAGCAGGTTGCTTCGAAATGGCAATACGCACTTGTGTGTTGACTGCCAGATATTCGATCACGCCAACACGCCCGCGTGTACCTCGACCTTTGCAGCGCGAACAACCCTTTCCACGAAACGTACGAAAACTCCCTGGCGCTCCCTCGGGAAAGAGCTCCTCCACAATCTTGGGATCCGGATCGACTTCTTCCCGACAGCGATCGCAAATTCGCTTCGCGAGTCGCTGTGCGATGACTGCAAGCAATTCTCCCGCAATCGTGTTCGGGTGGAGACCCAGGTCATAAAGACGCTGCACGGCGTCGATCGCGTCGTTGCAATGCAGTGTCGAAAGCACGAGATGGCCGGTTTGTGAGGCGCGCATCGCTTCGAGTGCCGTCTCGGCATCGCGAATTTCACCGACGAGGATCACGTCGGGATCCTGGCGCACGAAGGAACGCATCGCGTCCGAAAAACAGAATCCGATATCCGGGCGCACACGCGTCTGCTGAATGTTTTCGATCGAATACTCGATCGGATCTTCGACGGTAATCACTTTGCGTCGACCATCTTCCGCAAGGCGCTTGAGACCTGCGTAGAGCGTCGTCGATTTTCCCGAACCCGTCGGCCCCACCACCAAGACCAAGCCTGCGGGATTGTCGATCAATCGTTCGTAGTGGCGCGCCGTCAACGCCGAAAATCCCAGATCTTCGATCGAAATCAGCTTGGCCGTCTGCGGCAGCAAACGCAACACCGCATGTTCGCCATGCAGCGACGGTTGCGTCTGTACGCGGAGATCGTAGGCCGCGCCACCGGCACGCACACGAATCCGTCCGCCTTGCGGCAAACGTCGCTCCGTAATGTCGAGATCCGAACGCACCTTGATCACATTGATCAAACCCGCAAGTTCCCGCGGCGTTAGCTGATAGCGCTCGATATCGTTCAATTCTCCGTCGACACGCAAGCGCACACGCACGCGATCGCCATAGCGTTCGAGATGAATGTCGCTCGCCGATTCGCCAATTGCATCGAGAAGCAGCGACTGAAACAGCGCCACGAGATGCGCTTCAAACTCTGCGTCCGTACGCGAAAGCAAATCGTCTTCGGGCTGTTTCGAAACAATCTCCGCCGGAGACGGCCCCACCCCCGAAACCCAGAGATCGAGCGTGGCCCAAAGACGTCGAAAATCCGTCGGTGTCACCAAATGGAGTTCAATTTGATGATTGCGGAAAACCTTGCGCAAATCTTCGATCGGCGCATCGGGATCCGTCGTCGCAACCTGCAACACACCGTCGTGTACTTGAATCGGAATCAAATGATTGTGATCGAGAAACGCCCGCGGCACGCGCTCAAAAAGGTTCGCATCGATGACACCGAGAAGTTTCTCCACATCGCCAAACCGCAAGCCCTTTTGGCGCGCAAGAGCGCGATACAAGTCGCGATCTTCGACACGCACCAGGCGTCGCAACTCTTCGCTCGCATCGCCGCCGTGCTCGCATGCCAGGCTGCGCGCTCGCTCAAGATCGTCGGGATCGATCGCCCCCATCTCGACCAAGATCTCCCCGACTTCTTGCGAGAAGTTGAGCAACCCATAATCCGAGCGCGAATACGAATCTTCACCGATTTTGGTGACACAGAA
>JADFDR010000066.1 GCA_018262735.1 Geobacter sp. | reverse complement strand
GACTTTCAAGAACGGAAAAAAAGAACGCCTTCGCACGACGAATCAGAAAAAAGGGTTTCAAGAAGAACTGTCGGCATTTTTCAAGCGGATCGAAATGGGTGGCGAATGGTTGATCTCGGCCGACGAACTGCTCGCCGGCACGCGCGCCACCCTGCTCGCATGCGAATCGATCCGCCTCAGCTCACCCGTGGAGATCAAACGATAATATGCGGATCCTCATCACCGGCGCATTCGGCAATCTCGGCGCACTCGCCATCGACGAAGCGCTGCAACAAGGCCATCAAATCCGTGCGTTCGATCTCGACACACCGAAAGGTCGCAAAGTAGCCAAGCGCTTTGCGGGAAAAATCGACGTCGTATGGGGAGATATTCGAGATCGTGCCAGCGTAGCGCGTGCAGTCTCGGGACAAGAAGCTGTCCTTCACACTGCCGCCCTGCTGCCGCCGATCTCCGAAAGATTTCCGGAACGAGCGCGTGAGGTGAACGTCGAAGGCACCAAGCAGCTTCTCGATGTGCTGCGCGAGCAGCCCGTACCGCCAACGATCGTCTATCCATCGTCGGTGACGGTCTACACGCCCGATGTCGCACAAAGCCAGATCGTTCATGCACAAACCCCCACTCAAGGCACGGACGTCTACAGCTCGAGCAAGGTGGAGTGTGAAGCGATGATCCGAGAGTCGACACTTCCGTATGTCATTTGTCGCGTCGGAGTCGCAGTCGATGAACAACTCCAAAAAGTGGAACCGATCGTTTTGCGCATGATGTTCGAAGTGCGCCCCGACAATCGGATGGAACTCGTATACAGCCGCGACGTCGCACTTGCTCTCGTCAACGCCGCTCACACCCCTGCGGCTCTCGGCAAGGTGTTGTTGATTGGTGGCGGCAAGGAGTGCCAGGTCACGCAGGCCGATCTTTTCAAACTTTTGCTCGAAGCGCTTTCGATCCGCAACTTTCCGTTTGCGCGCGCCTTTGGCAAAGCGAACTACTACACGGCCTGGATGGACACCGCCGAAAGTCAAGCCTTGCTGCAATACCAGCGACACACACCGAAGCAAATCGGGGAAGCAATGTTGAAACGCTTTCGGATGCTTGCGCCTCTACTCTTTTTCGTGTCGCCTCTCGTGAAGCGCTACTTGCTGCAGTTTTCTGGCCCTTATCACAATCGTCCGCCACGACCTACTTTCAAATCCTTGCTCGACGACGAGAGATAACGGCTTTCGAACTCCCCGCGCGATTCACTCGGGGAGTTCGGAAACGCGCGCAAGCACGCCCCCTGCAGCACTCGTGCGAATCGTCCAACGTTTTAAAATTCAAATGCATAGGCGTATGTAAACTGCACGCCCACGCCGTCGACTTTCATTCCGTCTTCGCGTGCGTAACGCCACGCAAAGTGAACGCCGAGACCTATCGGAAACTCATAGCCAACGGAAGTTTGGAAGAGAGAGTCGTTGAAATCTCGATCGACGCGAGAATGTGTATCGCGCTTCGTGTAGGAAAGCGCGGCATACCAGCCCTTCCAGCTCGCAAGAGCACTTTGCGTGAAGTAAATCCGATTCGAATCGATACCGTCGGCAAAGTGTTTGTAGACAAACTCGCTCAGCAGCTCGATTTCGACCTCGTCCATCGGAGAAAAGCCATACGTCAGCCCTGCCACATAGCCGCGTTCGTTACGCTCGCCGTGTCCTCCGTGTTGTTGTTCAAAGCCAAGGTGATAGGTCAACCCCGAAAGCTGCGGGATCTCCGTTCCTTGGAGCGAGACCGCAAACGAGCGCAAGTCGCCCGTATTGCTTACTCCTCCATCGCGTTCGCGTGTATGGCCGCGATTGTTGAGCGTCGATTCGCTCAGGAAGCTTTTGTCGAGAAAAAAGGTGTCCGCCGAAAGTGTATGTCTTCCGAAGGTGCCGTCTCCGAGTTCGATCGAAGCACCAACGCCAATACGTTCCGTGAGTTCATAGTCTTCCGCAAAGTCGGCACCGTAAATCCCGGGTGCAAGATTCCAGGCAAGGCCAAATGCGGGGTTGAGCTTTCCGGCGCGCACGGAATAGCGATTCCAGGCGTAGTTCAAAAAAAGTTGTTCCACGAACAAGCCATGGTCGTCGAACCAGCGATTCTGATTGGGGTCCGGATCGAAAACCGGCTCAAGTACAAAGGCAGCTTCGAGCGAAAACCCTTCCGTGAATTCAAGTGAGAAACTGGGTTCGATCGTGAAATACAGATCGTTGATCTTGGCGTCGCGATCGCTTGCGCGATAAGTCAAATCATTCTGCAACGCGACGCCGATATCTCCACGAAAGTGCAGCTCGGCCTTGGCCGGCTGGGAAGTCAGTGCCAGAAGAAGCGCCACTCCAGCTACGCCCATCCACCAAAAAGCAAGCGCCCAGCCCGCAGTGCCGAAGCGCGCAAGAAATCTCGTCTCTGGCGAGCACGCCGTCTCAGAACGCTTCCCGTCGCACTTCAACGGTGACGACCCACGCGCGGAAACTGGCTTTCGCCGCGCTCCAATTCTCCAAAGTTGCATAATCCGGAAACCTTTCTAAATGAAAATGAATTTCAATTGCGTAGGCTTTTTAAGGAAAACTCTTCCGCGGCGCAAGGCTTTTTTAGAGAGAAGTTCCAGTGGACGGATGGGTATCGCTCGGAGGCCTTGGCCCCTTCCGCTTGCTAGGCCGTGCAGCAATCGAATTCATGTTTTCCGGCGGTGGGGAAACAACCTGTCTTCATGAATTGCATGGATCCGAGCCATCTTCAGCGAAGCGGAAGCAAGGCTCTTGAGAGAGCAGCGAGCCCGCGTCGATATGGACTCTGCGCGCAGAATGCTCCAAAAAACGCTTCTGCTCCGCGTATGGATCCGCCGCGATCTATGCGGATCGGCGCTCGCAAAAAGCTTTGAGGTCGGCGGCATGGGCCTCGAAACCTTTTTGCACCAGACCGATCGGCGCAGCGCTCGCAAGCAACCCACGCAAACGCTCATGGGTGAAGTAGCGCGTGGTCGTGGGCGAGATCGCTTCGAGCGTTTGGATGCGCCGTCCGCGCACGAGATACAGCGTGGAAAGCGGTCCGAGAAATTCATATTCGAGCGTCGCCGTGAGCGTGCCGCTTGCGGCGCCATGCTGCGGCGGCTCGAAGCGCGTGATCGCCTCGACACTCACCACTTCCTTGCCATTCGCAAAATGCACATGAAGCGCGAGTTGTGCGCCGACCGTGACACCAGGATAGGTAGGAGCATCGATCTTGCGCACGAACGAGTTCCACTGCGGATATGCATCGAATCGCACGATTGCCGACCAAACTTGTTCGATCGGCGCTTCGATTGAGATTTCGGATTGCGCCACCGGCATTGCATCCCCTCACTTCGATCCACAAAAAAGTGTCGGCGCTTCTTCCCGTCCCTCAAAAGAAGTCGAAAGAAGCGCCGACGGATGTGTTACCAAGCTATGCGTCAGGAAAGCTTCGCTACTTCTTCCCCTCTTCGTGATCCACCCACGCCTTGCTTGTGTCATAGACCGACCACTCGCCCGTGTCGGAGTCCGCTTCCGGATTGAGTTTGTTCCAGCGCGACACGATGAACCATACGAGCGGCAACACGCCACCGACGATAAAAATCGTTCCACCGAAAGCGCGGAAGTACACCAAGCGTTTGAAGATGGGGCCAACAATGATCTCCTGCGAGCGTGCATACCAGAGACCCTCGCGAATCACCATGATCAGCTGGTGTACACCAATCGGGAACAGTGCCAAGAACATCATCAATGCCACGCCGCCGTTAAGCGACCAGAATGCAATCTTGATGATTTTCTCATTCCACGCCGACTTCTTGAACAAGTGCTGGCAGCAGAACAACAAACCACCGATCGCGATATTCCCTTTCACGCCGAACATCGCCGCGTGCGCGTGATTGCCGGTGAGATATGTCGCGTGCTCGAAGTAGTTCACGATCGGCAAGTTGATCAACGAACCGAAAACACCGGCGCCAAAGATGTTCCAGAAGTTCACCGCGAGGATGAAGAGCCAGACACCTTCCATCACGAAGACCTGCTTGCCTTGTGCGCGATACCCGCGAGCGCGGTCGGCTTCTTGACGCATTCGCCAAGCATCGAGCGTGAGCAAGAGCAACGGTAAAACTTGCAGCGTCGAGAATACACTTCCAAGTGCAATGATCCCCGTCGGCTTTGCGATCCAGTAGAAGTTGTGCGCGATGCCGATCGTCGCCGTGAACAAGAAAAGCATCACGGCGAGGAAGATCACGCGCTCGGCCATCGACCGTGTGATGAGGCCCATCTGCACGAGCATGTAACCGACAATCACCGTCGTAAACACCTCGAACGTCACCTCCACCCACATGTGGACGACCATCCAGCGCCAGTAGTCGGAGATCGCAAAATTACTCTCCGGTTTGACCAAGAGGCCGAAGAACAAGAACATCACCATCACGCCGCTGCCGTAGAGCAGCCACGATGGAACCGACCAAACATTCTTGCGTGTCAGCCACGGCTTCACACCGCGATAGATGATGAAAATCCAAAGCGCAAAAGCGAAAAGCATCGTGTCCTGGAAGAAACGACCCAGCTCCATGAACTCCCAACCTTGGCTTCCAAACCAGTAGGCCATGCTGCCGGTCAAAATGCCCGTCTGGCCGCAGTAGATACCGACGATGGCGCCAACGCCCGTGAGGAAGGAAACCCAGAACAGCAACTCGATCAGGAAGCCCTGGCCCTTCGGCACCGGCGACAATCGCGGGAGAAAGAAAATGGTGTAGCCCACCCAGCACATGAAGAACCAATAGATTTGCAGCAAGGTGTGATAGCTGCGCAGCACGGTGAACGGAATGATCGCACCGAGCGAAACGCCGAACGGGCGCACGAAATCCGTCGAAGCCAAAATCCCTGCCAGAACTTGAACTCCGAAGAGAACGATTGCGAAGGCAAAGAACTTGTACGTCGCGCGCTGCGTCGGGCGAACGTAGGCCTTTTCGAGATCGTGCGTCGTGAGTGACATCTCCTGGCCGTTGAATGGATCGCCGGCCTGCTTGAATTGCCCATACACATAAAGGACGATGCCGATGCCGAGGAAAAGGCCGAGGATTGAGATCAAACTCCAGACATAGGTCGCTTCCGACGGTGTGTTGCCGGCGTCGCGGTCGTACGGCCAGTTGTGCGTATAGCTGTATTTCTCGCCCGGGCGATCGGCCGCCGAAACCCAGCTACCCCAGAAGAAGAACGCCGTCAGATCGCGAAGTTCTTGCGGATCCGAGATGTGATCCGTCGGGTCAAAGGCCTCGGGATAGGTCGGATCTCGAAACATTCTTGTGTAATGTTCGTTCAGCTGCCCAATCGCGTACACCTGTGCATCGCTGAGCACGATGTGCCCCGCTTGCTTATCGTACATAT
Source organism: Geobacter sp. (assembly GCA_018262735.1). Classification (GTDB taxonomy): domain Bacteria; phylum Myxococcota_A; class UBA9160; order UBA9160; family JADFDR01; genus JADFDR01. The sequence goes on along the minus strand of JADFDR010000066.1, from coordinate 3,825 downwards.
TCTTGTGTAGCTCGCGTTGAATGCGAACCGAAATTGCGTCCTTGTCCGCCTGCGTCACCGGTCGGTCGGTGATTTCGTTCTCGTAGAACGTGCGCATGGCAAGCACCGTGCGATGCAAAGCATCGGCGGTGAAGTCCGGACCGCGCTCGGCACCGTCGCCCCAGAACGAGCCGTAGCTCATGAGGCCGCGCAAATGAAAGACTTCCTTGCCGTGCGTAATCTGATCGACCGAGATCACGGTTTCGCCGGCTGGCGATTTGAAGTCGACGATCGGCGGCGCACCCGAGTACGTTGCTTTCCCGAGATAAACCAAACCTGCGGCGCTGATGCCCGCAACGATCAGAAAGTGAAGCCACCAGTATTTTTTCTCAGCCAGGATCTGCGCCAGGTTCTTTCGGTGCGCGGTAGTCATTTTGGAATTCCTCCCTTGGGATCTGCAGTTCTTTGCGAGTGCTCTTTCCCCGAGCCTCGAGCCCTAGTTCGCAAAGATCGTTTGCATGGATTGCACATTCTCGCGTTCGAGATGCACAGGAACGCGTAGGATTTTGAACGCGCGCATCGTAAGGCACCCTCTGTGAGTTTGGAATCCGTCAAATGCCCGAGTCGCACACTTTCGCACGCATGCATCGAGGGAACGCGTTGTCTGCGCGATCCGCTTCGCACCCGCGCAGAGAATCAACGCAAGAGGATGCAGAGGTCACTCGTCCCGCTTTCCGGCGGCAATCCGCAATGCTCTTCCGACGCTGTCGGCATTGCGGAGATCACGCATCGAGGGCTTCGCGCTTTTCGGTTTTTGCCTTCCGGGCGACGGGAAGCCGACAGGAAGCACCTTGGAAGAGAACGGCTTGTGGAGTTGCGCAACCGCAGCGTTTCCGCAGGCGCGTTCGTTTGCAACGCGACAAAGCGACAAGCCATTCCCGGAAAGAAGCCATCCGCAGAAAGCCGAACGCACTTCGACACAAATTTAGGTTAAGCCGTACCAGCAGCGAATGATTTCCCAGATGCCGGCAGAGTCTTCGGCGTACTGAAAGAGTCGAGTGTCTTCCGGCGCAATGACGCCTTCTTCGGCAAGGAAGTCTGCGTCGAGCGCGCGACTCCAAAACTCTTTGCCAACCAAAATGATCGGCATGGGATTGATCTTGCGCGTTTGCACCAAACAGAGCGCATCGAAGATTTCATCGAGCGTGCCGTAGCCTCCCGGAAAAGCGACTAACGCTTTGGCGCGCTTCATGAAGTGCATCTTGCGTAACGCAAAATAGTGGAATCGAAAGCAAAGCCCGGGCGAGATGTAGGAATTGGGGAATTGCTCCATCGGCAAAAGGATGTTCAGGCCAATCGTGTGGGAGCCTGCATCGAAGGCGCCACGATTGCCGGCTTCCATGATGCCCGGGCCACCGCCGGTCGTAATCACGAAATCGTGCTGCGTGCCGTTCCGACGATTGCGTTCACTGACGAGGCGCGCAAAGTCGCGTGCGATTTCGTAATACTTGCTTTTGACGAGAACTCGCTCTAACACACGAACGCGTCGCTGCAGTGCAGCATCGTTTGGATCGCATTGCAAACGACAGTTCGCTGCGTCGAGATTGCGTTGCGCTTCTGCCAGCTCCACGATACGCGTACTGCCGAAAACGACGATCGTCGATTCGATTTGGTGCTCTTGCAAAATCAATTCGGGCTTGAGGTATTCGAGTTGCAATCGCGCATGTCGCATGTCGTCGCGCGCAAGGAACGGCGGATCGTGATCGGCCTGGAGATACGTCGAGCTTTCCAGCAAACGCTTTTGACGCAGCGCTGCCTCGGGATCCTCACTCGCGTGCTTCGGCAAACACTCCGGCAACGGCTCTTCGCGCACCGGCGGAATCGGGCAAACGAACGAATCTTCGGGCAACTCTTTCATGTTTCACCTCGTCCAATGCGCAGCACGCATCAAAGTGGAATGCGCTCACCTTTCGTCGCGGGAATCACTTGCGGTACGCCTTGCTCGCGGAGTGCAGCCCCAAGCGCATCGCGAGCCTCCTCTTCGCCGTGCACAAGCGCAACGCGTTTCACGTGCCCCACCGCCGAAACCTTGCGCACAAAATCGACAAGATCCTTGCGATCGGCGTGTGCCGAAAGCCCGTCGAGTGCATGAACACGCGCACGCACGTCGCGATCGACACCAAAAACTTTCACCTTGCGTCGCTCCTCGACGAGACGACGGCCAAGTGTGTGCTGCGCCATAAAGCCGACGATCACGACGCTGTTGCGTGGATCCTCAAGCCCGTGCATCAAGTGATGCAGGATGCGCCCCCCTTCGCACATTCCGGAACCCGCGATCACGATGCACGGCTCGCTGCTTTCTTGCAACCGCCGCGACGCCGCGACGTCCGATACATATTGCAATCCAGGGGGTGAAAAGGGATCGTCGTGATTCAAGAGCTGGAGACGCACATCTGTGTCAAGACTTTCGGGATGCAACTTGTAGATTTCGGTGATCGCAATTGCGAGCGGGCTATCGATGTAGATAGGCACGCGGGGAACTTTCTTGCGATTGTGCAAGCGTTCGAGTGCATAGAGCACCTCTTGTGCGCGCTCGAGTGCAAACGACGGGATGAGTACGCGCCCACCGCGCTTGATCGTTTCATTCACGATCTCCGCCAGGTGATCATCGAGCGTTTCGATCGTCGGATGCATGCGATTGCCGTAGGTGCTTTCGATCAAGAGAAAGTCGATGTTCTTGAGAATTTCCGGCGCTTCGAGGAGCGGAAGTTCGCGTCGCCCGAGATCGCCCGTGTAGAGCAAACGCACGTGACGTCCTGCTTCTTCGAGATCGAGCAACGTCAGCGCCGAACCAAGCACGTGCCCTGCATTGTGAAACGTCAATGTGACTCCCGGGGCAATCAACAAAGATCGGTGTAGGGGGAGAGAAACCATCTGCGCGATCGCTTGTTGCGCGTCGTCGATGGTATAGATCGGCTCCACATGCTCCCGGGAGCCCTCGCGTTGAAAACGCTTGTTCAAGTGACGCGCGTCTTGCTCTTGAATCAATGCCGCATCACGAAGCATCACGCTGCAAAGATCGCGCGTCGGTGGCGTGCAATACACATTGCCTTCGAAGCCACGCTTGACGAGCGACGGAATATTCCCGCTGTGATCGATATGCGCGTGACTCAACACCAAACAGTGTGATTTTGCCGCCCAACTCGGAACTTCGCGGTTGCGTTGATTGGCTTCGGCGCGGTGGCCTTGGAAAAGCCCGCAATCGAGCAAAATGTCGACTTCTCCGACGTGCAAGCGATGCATGGATCCGGTTACGGTGTCGGTTGCGCCATAAAACTCAAGAAACATTTTCCACCTTTCTCGATCGATTCAAGGTAAGTACAGAAGTGGCTGGACCGGCGTGCGGTTGTAACGAATTTCGAAGTGTAGATGCGGCCCGCTTGCGTTGCCTGTTTTTCCGACGAGCGCGATCAACTCTCCTTGCTCGACGAATGCGCCTTTCTTCACCAAGTTCGTCTGATTGTGTGCATACACCGTCGAATACGGACCTGCGTGCTTCACGATCACGACGTTGCCATAATCGCCAAGACCATTGCCGCTGTAAATCACACGACCCGCTTCGGAGCAGCGAATCGAAGTGCCGATCTCTGCGCCGAGATCAAGACCATCATGGTGACCGCTACCACGCGAACCAAAGGGCGAATTGAGTCGACCTTGCAGTGGCCATGCAAAGGAGAGTCCTACGTCTTTGCGCACTTGCTCTCGCACGCGCGCTTTTTTTGCAAGAAACGCAGGATCGTCCGTTGCCGTTTCGTCACTTGGCGGACGTTCGCCGCTTCCCCCTTT
>JADFDR010000065.1 GCA_018262735.1 Geobacter sp. | reverse complement strand
GAGTCGGGAAGGCCGCCGCCGGGGCTATCTCGTCGCGCAACCAGCAGCGCACGCCGTGAACGACGAGTGATCTCTGCGACGAGTGCGCATCCACGTTTAGCGCAGTCCCGTTTTAACCAAGGGAATCGTCAAAAATCGTCCGTCGGAAAGTTCGAGATCGAGTTGGTATTGCGGGAAATCTTGATAGTCCGCGAGGGTGCGTGCGAGATCACTGCCGCGCGCCACCGTCGAAAGACGCGCGCTCTTGACTTGCACTTCTTGCGGAGAGGAAGTGGAATCTGTGCTTGTTGCCTCTGCGGAGGACGTTGCTGTGTTCTCGGGATGTTGCGAATCAACGCTTTCTTGTGTCGGCTGGCTTGAGTCCGTTTGCTTCGTGCTCCCTGCGGGAGAAGGGGTGTTCGTAGCCGTTTCGGGAGCGCCTTTCTCCGGATTTTGCGTAGCGTTTTCGAAGGAGAACAATCGGAGCTGACTCTCTTCGATGACAAGCTCGATGCCGCCTTTGCGTTCGAGCATTTCTTTGAAGTCGCGCTCGAGCGAATCGGCGCGCGATTTTCCGACCACCGTTGCGACGAAGCCACCTTCCATGTCGAATTCCTGCACGCCGAGCACGGAGAAACAATTCGACGGTGCGGCGGGAAGTTGCATCCGATAGAAGCGAACTTGCAAAAGCGTTTTCGAGTATTTTTTCTCGCCGGGTGCGATGAGTGCGCGGCGTTGTGCGCGCAGTGCTTCACCCTCGATTTTGCAAATCATGGGCGTTACATAGCGGCCGCGCGACCATTCGAGCGCAACGTCCGTGAGCGTCGGTCCGGTGTTCTTGGCTACTGCCATGTGTGGGACAAGGCCGAGCATTCCAAGAAGTCCGAGTTTTGCAATTTGCCGCGAAAGTTTCTTCATTCGCTTGAGCCCATCCTTGACAGCGCTTCCGAAGATCGCGCATCGTGAAACCGATGCAATGTTTTTCTTGCCAAACGACAAGGACGCTCGCTGCGGGCGAGCGAGCGGGGTTTCGCGACGCATGCGATTCCTGCCACGCCGATCTCCACGTTTGCATGAATTGCGCATTCTACGATCCGAGCGCTTACAACGCGTGTCGCGAGCCGCAGGCCGAGCGCGTGCTCGACAAAGATCGCGCGAATCGCTGCGACTACTTCGCACCCGCGCGTGAAGGACGCGGCAGCGTCGAAAGCCCGCAAGCCAAGCAAAAGGCAGCACTCGACGCGTTGTTCAAGAAGTAAGACACCTCGGATCCATTCCTTTTTTTGAGTATTCCCCCAAACCAGAGCGATGTTTTCCGTCGGTGGAAGACCGACTCGCACGGAGAGAGCGGGATCCATTCGAGGCTTTGTAAGTTTTGCGCGCGATTTGCACCGATCGCGTTGCATGCAAGTTTCTCAAGAGTGCGCGCGCGGCTCCCGATACGCATTTCATCATGCAGGACAAACGCAGCAAGGACACCTGGGCCGTCTTCAAAATCATGGGTGAATTCGTCGAAGGTTTCGAGCGCCTTCGTCCGGTTTATCCTGCCGTTTCTGTTTTCGGCAGTGCGCGAGTCAAGCCTCAAAGTCGCTACTACAAGGTTGGCGTGAAGCTCGCCGACAAACTTGCACACGCAGGCTTTTCGATCATCACCGGCGGTGGTGGTGGCATCATGGAGGCTGCCAATCGTGGTGCCCGCACCGGCGGTGCGCGTTCGATTGGACTCAATATCAAATTGCCGATGGAACAAAAGCCGAATACCTATGCCGACACATCTTTGCACTTCAATTACTTCTTTGCGCGCAAAGTGATGTTCGTGAAGTACGCCTGCGGTTTTGTTGTGTTGCCAGGTGGCTATGGAACGCTCGACGAAGTCTTCGAAGCACTCACGCTGATTCAGACACGAAAGATCAAACACTTTCCTGTGATTTTGTTTGACACCGAATACTGGGAAGGGATGGTGCGCTGGTTGCATGATCGCGCACTCAGCGAACGCATGATTTCACGCAAAGATCTGAAGCTCTTGCATTTGACCGACGATTGCGACGAAACCGTGCAGATCATCAAGCGCAATTTCGAGCGCTTCCGTTCGCAATACGAGGATGAGATGCACGATCCGGAAACGCCGTAACATTCTTCGGTGTCGGATGCGTAAGTGGTGCAGTCGCGCGCCCCGGCTCAACTCGCGCGAGCCGATACAGCCAAGGCAATTCGGGAGCCGTGGGCCCGTTCGCGGGATGGATGCGCAGGGGTTTTCACCGACGGAAGCACCTCTCGATTCGAGCAAAGACTCAAAAAAGAAAAGGGCGGGTCGAGCGTGCGATCTGCGCGGTGCGCGATCGATGCGAGGCAGCTATTCGGGCTCGCCAGCGACGAATTCAAACAGCGTGCGCCCGATCTGGATTTCATCTCCGTTGGCAAGTTCGGCCGTGCGGATGCGCTTGCCATTGACTTTGGTGCCATTCGTGGATTGCAAATCTTCGATCGTATAGAGGCCTTCTTCTTCGTCGCGCAGGATGATCGCGTGCTCGCGGCTGATGCCTTCGTCAAGCAAGGTGATGTTGGTCGTCGGGTTGCGTCCGATGATCGTCTCTTGTTGATTGAGGACGTAGTTCGTGCCCGCAAATTCGCCGTTGCGAATGATGAGGTGCGCGAGAGAGGTGGCGTTGCCACTCATGAAGCTTTCTCCTTGTACGAGGTCTGCTTGAGGGCGAGATCGTAATCGGTATGGGGCTGCGGAGGCTACCGAATACGTCCGGCGAGATTCCTATCGGCGCGGGTTTGCGCAGTCTTGAGCGCTTGAGCCGAGCGATTCGAGACGTCGGTGCTTCAGCGAGGGCAGGCGTGTACGGATGCGCGCGAGTTCCGCGAGGTCGCAATCGACGATCAAGCATTCCGGGTCGTCGCCGGCTTCGGCGAGGATGCGGCCCCATGCGTCGATCACCATTGAATGGCCGTAAGTCGCGCGATAGGGGTTGCGCGGGCCGCATTGTGCGGGGGCCAAAACGAAGGCTTGGTTTTCGATGGCGCGTGCTTGCAGCAGCGGCTTCCAGTGCGCGCGGCCGGTCTCGGGCAAGAACGCGCTTGCGGCGGTGATCCAGCTCGCGCCGCGCTTGGCAAATGCGCGGTACAGCTCGGGGAATCGCAAGTCATAACAGATCGAAAGCCCGATGACACCAAAGGGTGTCGATGCCGTGACGATCTCGGAACCGGGCGCGACGGTATTCGACTCGCGGCAGCAGCCGCCTTGTTCGGGATCGAGATCGACGTCAAAGAGATGGATTTTGCGATACACCGCCGCGAGGGAGCCTTGGTCATCGATCAAGATCGAAGTGTTGTGTACGCGCTGATCGTCGGAGATTCGTTCGGGGAAAGTTCCGCCAAGAATCCAAATTCCGAGTTCGCGTGCGAGCGCACGAAGACGAGTCGGAATTTCTCCGTCGAGCGGTTGTGCGCAGGGGATGGGTTGTCCTTCGCGGCGCAAGAAGGCGAAGTTTTCGGGCAGGGCTACGAAGCTCGCGCCGAGCGACACGGATTCGCGTATAGCGCGCTCGGCGGCGTCGAGATTGTCTGCGACGTTGTCGGTCGAACTGAGCTGAATGACGCCAACGCGTACGACGTTGTGGGTGAGATCCATGCGCGCAGTTTAGGAACGAAACGCGCGCAGGTCGATCCCGGTGCGGCGGATGACATCGTAGAAATCTTTGCGGTCTTTTTGGGCAAAGCGAGCAGCGCGGCTGATGTTGCCGTTGCAGCGCGTGAGCAAGCTCTGCACATAACGCAATTCGAAGGCGCGTTTGGCTTCCTTGAAAGAAGGGATGTTCTTTGGCGTACCTGCGACGCAAATCGTTTCGGCGGAGACGATTCCTCTGCGCGTAAGCAGTGCCGCCTGGCGGATGCATTCGCGCAACTCGGCGACGTTGCCGGGCCAGTCGGCCTCGCAAAGCACGCGGCGCGCTTCGTCCGAAAAACCGAGGAGGGTCATTCCGAGTTCATCAGAAAAGTTGTTCAAGAAGTGATTTGCGAGCGGCAAGATGTCTTCGCGTCGTTCTCGGAGCGGGCGGAGATGAATGCGCGGGCAAGGGAGATCCCCGAAAAGATCTTCGTCGTCTTGGCGCAAGATCGCGATGACGCGTGAATCGAGCACGACGCGACGCGCGTCGCCTTGCTTCGCAAAGTGGCGGCGGATGAGCGCAGACCGAAGTTGGTTCCGAACGGTTTTATGCAATGCGTAAGCGTCGCCAAGGACGAGTGTTCCGCCGCGGGCCCGCTCGAGCGCACCGACGTGCACCGTCGGTAAAACGGAGTGTACGCCTTCGGCACAACCGAAAATTTCGCGTGCTTGCAGATCCTCGGGCAGCGCTGCGACCGAAAGCACGAGAAACGGCTCGGCCACGCGATGACTCCAACGATGAATCGCGTTGGCGAGAAACTCGCGTCCGCTTCCCTCAGGCCCGAAGAGCAAAATCGGGAGATCTGATTTGGAGGCGGTCGTCGCTTGCTGGAGGACTTGTTGGGTCGCCGGGCTCGCACCGACGATGCGATCGCTGCGGCGGCGTCCCGTGCGCTCACTCACCGTCGAAATCGGTGCAATTTGAGACATCGAAAGACCCTGCCCAAAGATTTTTTTCTGACTCATGCAGTTCTCCAAAGCCATGCCGAGCAGGCAGAGCAGAATAGGGGGAGATTGGAGTTGAGGATGGATCGGCGTCGCACCCTCGACGCGTGGAACTCGTCGATTGCCCACGGGCACGTGTTGCTCGATCGTAAGCAGCGCGAGGCAAACTACTAGGAATCCGGCGCGGTTGTCAATGGACTTGCCTCGTGAGGATGGTTTTTTGCATATGTTTCCAATACGCCGCATAGAATGAACGGCGTTCACAAAGTGCTTTTTCAAGGGTTTCGCGCGATTTGCAGAAAGACGTGCCGGGCAACACCAATCGGTTGCAGTGTCACACCGACGTGATTTCGTTTGCGCCAAGAAAAGGGTGAGGCGAGGACGAAAAACTTCTCCGTGTCTCGCGTTTGGATGTTGGGCTGCCGAGCGAAAACGCCACGAACGAGCGGCGAAAGAAGTGATCACGCCTGAGGATGCTGGAATGACACACAAAAACGATTTGCACGACGCCCCCATCGAGACACCGTATTGTGTTGCACTTTTGCCCGATCATCTGATCGATCAAATCGCGGCGGGCGAAGTCGTGGAGCGCCCCGCCTCGGTCGTCAAAGAGCTTGTCGAAAATGCGATCGATGCCGGAGCGAAACGAATCCGTGTCGAGGTGCGCGACGGTGGCCTCGCATGGATTGCGGTCACCGACGATGGACGCGGCATGACGCCCGACGATGTGCGGCGTGCCATGCAGCGCCACGCGACGAGCAAAATTCGCAGCGCCGAAGATTTGAGCGCGATCCACACTTTTGGATTTCGCGGAGAAGCCCTGCCTGCCATTGCATCGGTGTCGCGCTTTCGCGTGCGAAGTCTCGTGCGAGGTGCGCGGGAGGGGCTCGAACTGCAATTCGATGGCGGCAAACTCGTTGCGGAGCGCGCGGCAGGCGGCCCGACGGGAACACGCATTGAAGTTGCGGATCTTTTTGCAAGCGTGCCGGCCCGCCGAAAATTTTTGAAGCGTGCGTCGACGGAATGGGGACACATTGCCGACTGGTTGGCGCGCGTCGCACTGGTCCTTCCTCAGATTCACTTTGAAGTGTATCGAGAGGATCGACAAGCCATTGTGTGGCCAGCGACGGAGCGTGCGATCGATCGCGTGGCAAGCGTGCTTTCCGAAGCCGATGCGGCGGCGCAGGTTGCCGTGGAGGGAGAGATTGGGGACTACCGCGTTCACGGCTTTTGTTCGCGTCCGGATCATCACCTGCGCACGGCAGCAAGCATTTATCTTTTCGTGAATGGCCGACCCGTACGCGATCGTTTGCTCTTGCACGCGCTCCAGCAGGAGTATCGCGATCTCTTGCCGCGCGGACGCTTTCCGAGTGCAGTCTTGTTTCTCGAAGTTCCTCCGCACGCCGTTGACGTCAACGTGCATCCTGCAAAGTGGGAGGTGCGATTTGCAGATCCGCAACTCCTACACCGTTTGGTTTCGCATAGCGTTCGCGCTGCGTTGAGTGGGCGAACGTGGCTTGGCCGTGGCCTCGAGCCTGTGGAGGAAGGGCCGGCAAGCCCGCATCGCACAGACGTCGGTGCAAGGATCTTTGCGCGCGCGACAGGATCGCACACCGACGCCACGCCGAGCGATTGGTCTTTGGCGGCCACGTCGGATGCGGCAGGTGCAGGCTGCGTGCGTGAGGGAAGCGATGTCGTTCAATCCGACGGAGCATCACAACTTGGTGTCACCTCTCAAGCGTTGCAGCATCGGCTTTTTGCGTCGCAAGCCGAGCAAGAAAACGTGAGCTTGACGGGAGCAGACAATGCGCGCGAGACGCGAGTCGTCTTTGGTGCCATGCGTCGACTCGGACAATTTCGCGCGACGTACTTGCTGCTCGAAGCCGAAGATGCGCTGCTTCTTGTCGATCAACACGCTGCACACGAGCGCGTGCTTTACGAAGGTCTGCGTGCGCGTTGGTTTGAGGGTGCGATCGAGAGACAACCGCTTTTGCTGCCGCGCAGCGTCGAACTGGATGCGCCTGCGTTTGCAAGCCTGCTCGATGCGTCGTCCACCGTCGAAAAACTTGGTTTCGAGATCGAACCTTTCGGTGCGAGCAGTGTGGTGGTTCGTGCGATTCCGGCGCTTCTTGAAGGTCGCGATCCGGCGATGCTCGTGCAGAGTCTTGCCGAGGAATTGCATGCCGCCGAAGCGCTCGGCGTTTCGCTCAAACTCGACTCGCGTGTGCTCGATGCGGTCGATGCTCTTTTTGCGAGCCTGGCGTGTCATGGCGCGCGACGCAAAGGTGAAGTTTTGAATGAGCGCGAACAAATCGAATTGCTCCGTGCCCTTGACAGGATTCCCTGGGCCCCTACTTGTCCGCACGGCCGCCCGGTGGCGGTGCCGCTCACGCTACACGAAATCGAGCGGCGCTTCTTGCGGCGCTAAACGCTGAGTCGTCAGCTAGAGAATGAGATTTGCATCGTTATGTCGAAACCTGCATCCGTCGAGAAACCGCGCGTGGTCATCGTAACCGGACCGACTGCGTCGGGAAAAACCGAACTCGGAATTCGCCTCGCAGAAGAATTCGACGGCGAAATCATCAATGCGGATTCGATGCAGGTGTATCGCTTTCTCGATATTGGCACCGCAAAAGCGACGCCCGAGCAGCGCGCGCGTGTGCCACATCACCTACTCGATATTGTGAAACCCAATACGGTGTATAGCGCTGGCACTTATGCGCAAGACGCTGCGTGTGCGGCAGAGGCGATTTTGGCGCGCGGCAAGCGCGTTTTTCTCGTCGGTGGCACCGGGCTCTATATCCGTGCTTTTTTATACGGATTGATTGACGCCGGTGGAGCGGATGCGCACTTTCGAAATCGACTCGAAGAAGAACATCGCGAAGCCGTGCAGGAAGGCGATTCGCAGCGCTTGCACCGACGGCTCAAGTCGGTGGATCCGGAAGCGGCGGCGCGCATTCATCCGAACGACTTGCGGCGTCAAATTCGCGCACTCGAACTTGCGCAGCGCAGTCACAAATCGGTGTCGACGATTCGGGATGAGCATGGTTTTGCCGAGTCGCGTTATCGCTCGCTTCATCTCGTGATCGATCCCGGCGTCGAAGAACTCAAACTTCGTATCGATCTGCGCTGCAAACAAATGATCGAGCAGGGGCTACTGCAAGAAGTGCGCAAGCTGTATCGCGCAGGCTATGGCCCCGAGTTGCGTTCGATGCAGGGCATCGGCTATCGCCATATGGCCCGCGTCGTCGAGGGAACGAACGTGCTTACCAACGTACTTCTCGAAATGCAGCGCGACACGCGCGAGTTTGCGCGTCGGCAACGCACCTGGCTGCGCAAAGTTCCCGATGCGATCTGGATGAATCCTGCCGACGAAGCAGCGATCTTCAAGAAAGTCGCGGAGTTCTACGCAAGCCTCTGATCCATTCCGTTTTGGATTGCTTTCGCAAAGCGGGTTGATGATTTCCGTCGGTGGAAACTCAACCCGCATTCATGAAGCAGAAGGAATGCGAGGCCCACGGGTGCTACGCAAGCGAAGTGGCGCAAGCGGTAAAATCCGCCACGCGGCACCGAGTGTCGAGGAAAGCCCTGGATCGCGCGGTTACTCTTTTTCTTCGGCTTCGTTTTCCGCAGGCAAATCTTTTTCGGTGTCGCTTCCGGTATCTGTCGGTTTGCCGAAGTCCTCGCCTTGTCTGCCGCCGAGAAGCGTATTCGTGTAGTCAATGCCAAATTTCAGACGGAGCACGACGATGTCTTGATCGAGAAGCGCAACCGCTTGTTCCGGCGGTGCGAAGAGTGGTCGCAAATCCGACTTCGATACGACGAGCACGATGCCGGGCGCAAGTTCGAGAAGCCCGGAAACTTCGCGAATGACTGCGCCGCCCGCTTCGAGCAAATTCAAGAAGACAAACCCCGGCACGACGTAGACTGCGCGCTTGAGGTTCGAATCATCCTGTGTTTGAAAGCCATTCACCAAAATGCGTACCGATGTAATCGGCGCGGTCACGATATCGAAGGGAGCCATCAATATATTGCTCACCGAGCGCTTGAGCGTGGCACCGGTCGCTTGCGCCGAGTGCGGCGCAAGAAGCACGCTACACACAAAGAACAGTGCGAGAGTGTATTGCAAGGACTTGCTCCAATGATGATTCCGAAAAAAAGACCGCGACTCCAAAGCTGCGCCTCCTTGAAAAAGATTGTTTCGTGTTTGACTCGAATTTTGTTGAGGCCTGTTTTGCAAACTCGTTCCTGACTCGGAACGGTTTGCAAAGACCGTCGGCAGAGCTGGTTGCAACTCGGAACAAAATTCGAAACGAGAGATTCGTTTCTTCCCTCGCACTTTCCCCAGTCGCGAGCCTAGAAGGACTGAAGCCCCAATGTCAAGCCGTCGTGTCGAGGCACGATGGATTGATATTGGCTTTGTTGTGACCGAGGAGGAGCCGATGTTTGCTTTGCGTGATGGGGCGCGCGCGGTACTCTCCGGCTTTCCTTCGTCGCAGAAGATCTAGAAAGATTCTCGGAAGACTCCTATGTCGTCGCATGTATTACCGATCGTGGCCATCATTGGCCGACCGAACGTTGGCAAGTCCACGTTGTTCAATCGTTATACGGGCGCCAATCGTGCGCTCGTCGAAGACACGCCGGGCGTTACGCGTGACACCATCGCCGAGGAGGTCGATCTCGGTTCGCGTCGCATTTTGCTCGTCGATACTGCCGGGCTCGACCCCGATCCCGACAGTGCGCTTGCGACGGCCGTACAGGCCCAGGCGCAATCGGCCATCGAGCAAGCCGACGCAATTCTTTTCATCGTCGACGGAAAGACGGGGCTTTTGCCCGACGACGAGATGATCGCGAACACCTTGCGCCGCTCTTCAAAGCCCATTGCGCTTGCCGTCAACAAGATCGATTTGCCAAAGCACCTTGAGCGCGTTCACGACTTCCACCGGCTTGGGTTCAAGAAAATTTTTGCAGTTTCCGGAACGCACGGCACAGGCGCGTT
>JADFDR010000064.1 GCA_018262735.1 Geobacter sp. | reverse complement strand
GGCGAGCGCTCCATGCTGACTTTTTTGTTTGTATCGCGCATGCAGGAAACTTCGCAGGCATTCGATGCACGCGTCCACAAGCGCACCGACGAGAAAATCGTCGTCGACGCACAAGGAGGTTACTCCGAGAAAACCTCCGAAGGCGAAAAGATCGGCGCAGCCTCGATCTCTACTTCTGGCTCCAAGGATTCGAAGGCCAATGCCGCAATCGAGAGTTCGACCACGACCACCACCGGAGGTAGTTCCCTGCGCAAGGCCGATCAAATCACTTGGACCGTGGCCTCGGCTTCCGAGATCAACACCTCCATGGTGGGTGTATTCAGCAGCGCAGGCTTCGAAGTCGTAGAAGCCGAGTACGTCGAGGCGGAAAGCGGCGGGCAACTCAGCATCGAGCGCATTCGCAAGGAATTCAGCACGGGCGACGACCTCGGTGGCGAGGTGTTGCGGTCAACGGTAAACGGAATTCGTTCTGCAGGAATTCCATTGCTCGCGATTGGCACGCTTGATGTCGGCATGCAAGATACCGACCCGGCGAGCGGAAACATACGCATTCCCGTGACGGTAACCGGAAAAGTGCTCGACGTATCTGGGCGGTTTCCTCGCACAGTTACATCCGTGGGTCCAGTGCAGTTCTTTGGCATCGGCCCCGATGCAAGTGTGGCAAGAACCAATGCCTTGACCTTGGCTGCAACCAAGGCAGCAACACAAATGGTTGACGAGTTAAACATCAAAAACATCAAATGAGGAGTATTGCAATGAAGACGATAAATTCGACCTTGCGTGATCTTGCCAAACATAGTTTCGGTGTAGTGTTGCTCACGGGCATTCTCGCGATCAGCGGAGTTGCCTCTGCGAAGGATCTCCTGGGTTCGCTCAAAGGTGACTCAAAGACCAGCGAAGAAAAACCGGCGGAGCAGGCACCAGCGGACGTAAAAGGTCCGATGGTCAATCACTTCGTCACTTCCTACGGAAGTTTGCTTTCAGCACAAATGCGCTTTGCGGAAGCTTTCGATCTCAAGGATCAAGTCAGTTTGCTCTCGGCCGAACGCGAATCACTCAGCTCGGGCGCGGTGGATTCGAGCGGCCTAAAGAAGGTCAAGTCGACGTCCGAGACGGCGCAAAAGGAAATCGATGCCCGCATGGCCGAAGAAAAGGAACTCTCCACCGAAGGCAAGAAGACCTACACCGCTGGTTTGCTCGACTATGCCAAGGCACTCCTGGAAGCAAGCAAAACAGTCAAAGCAGCCGAGCAGTTCACGAACGCTGCGAAGGGTAATCCACAAGGCTTGCTGAGCACCGAGGGACGCACCGCATCGTATGTCGCCAAGGAAGCCCCGGGCTATGCGAGCAACCTGCAGTCTTCAAGCAAGCTCGCCATCTCCTTTGCCCAGCGCAACAAGATCGAAGTGCCGAAGGAAGCAACTTCTGCGCTGGACGGTATGTAAATCCATGCGCACGACTGTCTCAAAATTGTGTATCTTGGTGCTCCTCTTTGGCGCGCTAGCGGGTTGCAACAAGGGTGACGAATCTGCAACGCAGTCCAATACTGCGGCGGATTCGTCACCCGCAAGCCGCGCCAAACCGGACTTTGGTGGCGTCAAAGAAGTCACGGTGACTGCCGAGGGAGTCGGCGAGACTCCGGAGTTGGCAGTAGTCAGTGCACTCGACATGGCAATTACTCAGGTCAACGGGCGTCGTGTTGATTCGACAATCGCCAGCATGGAAGCGCAAGTGCGCGCCCAAGGAACCGGCGGCCAAGCAGATGTAAACGCTAGCGCCTTCATCCAAGAAGTCGTGTCCGCTTCGAAGGGTGCGGTGACATCATTCCGTGTACTGGAGCAAGAGGAAATCCAACGCGTCGAGGCCGAGCGTATTGTGGGTGTATTGCTCCAGAGAGATCGCGTCTACAAAACTTATTGGCGAGCCAAAGTTGAAGCGAACGTCGCCAAGTATGTCGCGCCGGATGAAAAGGGGCGTCCGAAGATTGCCATCGTGCTGCCTCGCACCAAGAGCCAGCGCTACGCAGTTGGCGACAACATGATTCCCGCTGAGGAAGTCGCGTCCGAAATCCGCTTGCGGCTTTCGGACGCCATTACACAGACAAAGCGATTCATCGTGCTCGACCGCGAGTTTGGTGACGTGCTCGACGCCGAGGCGGAATTCATCGAAAGTGGGCGAGCGCGCAATCAAGAATTGGCACGCATCGGCCAGCAGATGGCGACCGACCTCTTGCTGGTAGTTTCGATCGATCGCTTCGAGTATCCGCGCTCGACGCGCAAACTTCGGATGTCCGAGCGCGAGCTGATCTCATACGCGGGCGGTGGAAAAGTTTCTCTCAAACTGATCAACGCCACGACCGGCGAAATCGTCATGTCGGAATCCTTCAGCCACGAACTGCCCGCAACGCCACCGAGCACTTTGCCACGCACGATCAACGGACGTGAACTGACTCGGCAAATGATGGATGCCATCTCGGGCAAGATGACCGCCTCCGTGATCAACGAGATCTTCCCCGTTTCCGTCATCGCACTCGATGGCAATACCGTCGTGCTGAGTCAAGGCGGCCAATCAGTCGCTGCAGGCGCGCGTTACCAGGCAGTGTCGCTCGGTCAAGAACTAACCGATCCACAAACCGGAAATAGTCTTGGACGAATGGAAACACCTTGTTGTGTGATTCGAATCGATCGCGTGACGGATCAAACATCCTATGGCACGATCGAAGGCGAGTTACCACAACTTGCAGCATTCCAACCCGGAATGATCGAGCTACGGGAACAATTGCAAAGCGCAACCGTAGCATCACCCGCTGCAGCACCTGCGACGGAATCACCAAAGCCAAAGCAATCCGCCGCTGCAGCACCACGCGCAACCACACCAACTGCACCGGCTGAGGAGACAAAGAAATCGACCACCGACGGAGATGCAGATTGGTAGAGACGGTGTAAAACCGGGTGTAAGCAGATTGGAATTTGAATTCGTCAAAGGCACCAATGTTAAACTCGCCCGGATTTTGAGAAGCACATCAGGATTTAACCAGTGCGCTAGCGGTTCTTCACACTAATCCGTGTCGGTAGACCATCGAGACTGATCTCATTCTTTTCTTTCCAATATTGACGCAGGCCGGTGTCGCCTTTTTGAATGGCCCACTCGGCGAGTGCGTCGCGGTCGCGGGTGAAGGAATAAAGTGGGACGCCGGCACCGCAGGAGGTTTGGACCGAGTCAATCTTGACGTCGAAAATTTGGCGCGCGCCGGGCAGCGTCGGGAAGAGCGAGTGCAACAATTGCCAGGCTGCGTCACTTTTGTGGATCACCTGCGCTGAGCCGTAGATCCGCAAGATCCAGGGCTCGCCCGCAAACGCGCAAAACATCAGCGTCATGCGCGGATCGTGCTGCACATGCGCCGAGGTCTCGTTGTTACTGCCCGTGAGACTCAGCCACACGACCCGCGACGGACTCAAGACCCGAAGCGCATCCATCCCCTTCGGCGAAACATTCACGCGCCCTGCCACCGCAGCCGTCGCCACGAAAAACATTTTTTGCTCCGCGATGAAGCGGATGTGCTCGTCGAGAAGTTCATGCGTGAGCTTGCCCATGCGATTCCTTTTTCATCCTCTTCCGTCGGTCGCAGCCAATTTGCAGTGAATCTTTTTTGTGAGTTGCAGCGCCTCGCGTGCCATTCAAAACCGATCGCAGTCCCAAATCCACCCGAAACGAAGCGGAACCGTAATCGCCTCTCGTGAAGTGTTCGCACGGTCAAATTCGCGTTGCGCGCCAGTTGATGTGGCGCGATTCGCTGAATCGCGCCACATCAACATCTGAAAACGCCACGAACAACTTCTAGCGATTCACCTCGGAGGAATTTACGACCGTGACCGGGCCAAGCGCTTCGAGTTGCGATTGCAAATCTTTGGCCGGACCGACCACGACGACGGAGGCTCGCTCCGGCGCCAAGTATTGTTTGGCAACACGTTCGGTGTCGCGCGTCGTCACGCTGCGCACGCGACGCCGGTATGTGTCGAGCGAATCTTCCGGCAAGCCGTACACGGCAAGATTGACGAGCGAACTCATGACGGCATCCGACGTTTCGAGTCCGAGCGCAAAGCGTCCCTCTGCAAAACTCTGCACGCGGCCCAGCTCCCGCGCGTCGAGCGGCTGGGTTTGCATTCGCGCCATCTCGCTCAGCACGAGGTCGATCACGCGCCGCGTCTCACTGACACGAGTAAATGTAGAGACAAAGAACTGCCCCGACGGTCGGCGCATGTCGAAGGCCGCATATACGCTGTAGGTTAGCCCTGCATCCGAGCGCACTTTCGTCATGAGCCGCGACGAAAATCCACCGCCACCAAAAACGCGCGTCATCAATTCGACGGGCAAGCGATCGTCGTTCGTGCGTGCAATGCCGGCATGACCAAGCAAAATTTGCGATTGCACTAAGTCTGGACGATCCACAATCACAATTTTGCGTTGCATGGTTTCAAGACTCGGCGGAGCGGCTCCTTCCGCAAGCACTTCGCCCTGCTTCCAATCACCAAAAGTCGCATTCACGCGCGCCAGCACATCTTCGAACGTGACATCACCGACGGCGTAGAAGATCGCATCGTTCGGCACGAAAACTTGCGCGTGGAACTTGCGAACTTCAGCCTGCGAAATTTCTGCAAGTGTCGACGGAGAACCCTCGATCGGAATGCCGTAGCGATGTTCGGGATAGACCGCTTGCTTGATCGCCCAACTCGCCAAGGTTTCCGGATCATCCTTCCCTCGCTCGAGGCGACCCATCTTGTTCGCGCGAAGTCGCCGCAGTTCCTCCGACGAGAAAGCCGGACGTCGCACCACATCACCGAGCACCTCAAACAAGAAATCCGTATCGCGCGTGAGGCCCGAAATCTCCGCATCGATCGAATCCCATTCGGCTTGCACATCCAGCTTTGCACCGCGTTCGTCGATCGCTTGAGCGAGCGCGAGCGCATCACGCGTGCCCGCCTCGCGCTCCATCAGCGCTGCGGTAATCGACGCAAGCCCGGCACGCGCACGCGGTTCGTCTCCTGCGCCACGCCGTGTTGCAACGCCGAGCGCCACGCGCGGCAAACGCGAATCTTCGAGCACAATCAATTGCAAGCCGTTAGCCAGCGTCGCACGATGCAGGCGCGCCGAATCGACGACTGGCGCAACCTCCGGGAGCGCTCTCGTCACCGACGGAGATTCCTGCCAAAGCGGCTTTTGCAAAGCGCATCCCGAAAAGATGGCAACACCAAAAAGCGTCAAAGGAGTAAGCAGCGCGCCGAGAATCTGACGAGCGTATCCGCGTCTCACTTTGCGAAACAAAGTGTTTTGTCCGTTCATTGTTTGCTCCCTCCGCTCGCCTTGGGCTGCGTCTTCCTCTCTGCCTTCGACACGCCTTTTTCGCCTGAAGCAGCCTCGACGGATACAACGCTACGATTCTCTTCCGTGAGATACATCTGCGCCACTCGCTGCAAATCCTCCGCCTTGACCGCGCGGATCAAGTCCAAGTACTCGGCAAGCGAACGCACTCGCCCGTAGTACACGAAGTCTTCGCCAATCGACGAAGCGCGCTCCGAAGTCGTGCGCAACACATCGAGCGCACCAACCTCGATCATCCGCTTGGCTTTGTCGAGCTCTCGCTGCGACACCAATTCGTTTCGCAAGCGATCTACCTCTCCCCAAAAAAGCGTTTCCACCGTATCAACCGAAACTCCCGGACGCACGCCCGCCAAGGCATAGAAAATGCCCGCGTCTTTCATCTCCCAATAGCCGCCCGACGCAAACAAGGCGCTTTCTTTCTGATACACGAGTTTCTGAAACAAGCGACTCGACTCTCCGGCGGAAAGAATCTGTCCCAGCACTTCGAGCGCGGGACTATCGGGATGACCTGCCGGCGGCACATGCCAAGCACCCGCAAAAATTGGGCTTGACACATCAACGTGTATCTTGGCACGACGCTCACCATGCTGCGTCGATTCCTGCGTAGGATTGCGCGGAATGTTACGCGGCTTGAGGTCGCCAAATTCTTTTGCAATTTGCTCAACCGTTTTCTGTGTATCAAAATCTCCTACGATCACGAGCACCAGATTGTTCGAAGCATAGTAAGTATCGAAGAACTCACGACAAGCCTGCACGGTCACCTGCTCGACGTCGCTACGCCAACCAATCACCGGCCAGCGATAAGGATGCGCCATGAAGGCCGTTGCGAACAACGTCTCGATCGCACGACCGATCGGACTGTCTTCCGTACGCATGCGCCGTTCTTCGAGCACGACTTCGCGCTCGCTCGCAAGCGTTTTGTCACTGATATCGAGATTCTTCACGCGCTCGGCTTCGAGCGCAATCACGAGCGGAAGGTTTTCCGCAGTGATGTCGGCAAAATAAACGGTAACGTCGTTCGATGTATACGCATTAATGCGTCCGCCGCGCGACTCGATCAAACGTGCGTGCTCTTCGGGAGCCACATGTTTCGAACCCTTGAACATCATATGCTCGAAGAGATGCGCAATGCCGGTGTAGCGCGTCTCGTCGCGCGAACCTGCCTTCACCCAAAGTTGAAACGAAACCACCGGCGTTGAATGATCTTCGAGCGTGAGAATCGTAAGGCCGTTGGGAAGCAATGTTTTCCGGGTCTGCGCAAGCGAATCCTCAAAAGCATACGCTGTCTGTGCCGCACCGATCCATGCACAGACCAGCACGACACAAGCAAACGCGCCTCCGCGACACACCCGATCTCGTCCCAAGCCACACACAAACCACCACCGAGATAACACCGATCGATGTCGCAGCTCCTGTTGCATACACCACTCCTTCCTTGCCCATGAGTTCGAATTCGCGACGCTGCATTGCTTGTGGCTATCTAGCACAGATTTCTCCGATTCTTTTTCATTCCACATTCAATTTCTTCGTCCGACTTCAGTCGGCTCAAATGAAATTTCAATGAGAATGGACCTCGCACGGACACGAGTCGCGCAACGTCATGCTAGTTTTCGTGCAAAATGTTGCTGCGGTCTTGCTCGTCTCAAGTCTCTGTATGGCCGAGTTGGCAAAAACTCTTTTTGCCAACGCCACCTCGCAGCAACATGCACACTACGAAGCTGCGTATCCACTCTACGGTTTGAACGCTTTTGCCAACCATGGTGATGCTTTCCGTCGGTGGAAAACCGATCTGTACCCATGAAAGAAAATGTATCCGAGGCGTCCTACTCAACTCGGAGCAAAAACCGAGGAACACACCATGAGCACCGCAAACGCACATCGTGAAAACAGCGCACGCCAAACCCCTTGGTTCTTCCTGCACCGCCTCGGTATCGCGACGCTACTTGGCTGCGTCTTCTTCACGCTTCCGTGCATCGAACCAAGCTCTGCTCTTGCACGCAGCTCGTCGGACGCTGCTCCAAAAAGACTGCTTTCGTTCCTGGCGCTTGGCGATATCGGATTCCCCGTTGCGGAACATCCCGAAAAAAGTGACCAGACGTACGTCGGAAAAGCCATGCGACGCATCGATGCAAAGCATCCTGTCGACGCTGTCGTTTTCCTGGGTGATCTCTTTTATCCCGTCGGTCTTGAGGAAACGACGGCAGTCACGCAAATCCGTGACAACTTGGTTCGCCCGTATTGCCGCTTCGTCGCGCTCGATGCAGTGCGCTCGCACGAAGTCGCCCGTGCTTGTCGCACCCGCTCGAAGCACGTCGTACCGATCTTCGCCGTACTCGGAAATCACGATTATGGTTCGCCCGGCAGCCCCGACCGCACGCAAAATCTCGTTCCAGAGTTCATCTCCAATTGGAAAGTGCCGTCGGAGATGGTGCAAGTTGTCGAGTTCGATGCCGGCGTGAGCTTGATCCTTTTCGATTCGCAACGCGTACGCTACCACGGCGAAGATCCAAGCCCGCTCACCGACGCCATTCGACAAAGTCGCGGGCCGTGGCGAATCTTGGTTGCCCACCATCCCATCGCAACGCAAAGCACTCAAACAGAAATCACCGAGATGCAGGAGTCCTATTCGCGAAAAATTTTGAATGCCATCGCAGCATCGGGCAAGTCGGTCCAACTCGTACTCGCCGGACACGAGCACAATTTGCAAGTGATCGAACTTCCCGCGCCCCAGCCCGCGCTGCACATCATCGCCGGAAGCGGTGGCAACACCCGCGGCTCGCGCACCACGGCAGCAGATCTCAAATTTTTCGATCAGCGCCTCGGCTTTGCGCGAATCGATCTCATCCAGACCGCAAAGACGGAGCGGCTCGTCGCTTCTTTGTATGCGTTGTCGAAATATCCAAGGATTCTCGATCGTGCACCCACGCTCGTCGCTCGCTACTCCGTCGATCGCGCAGGCCAGGTTCACAACGAAAACAAGACCGATTCCCACGAAGGAACCTCTGACCCGTTCCGCTTTATCCATGCGAATTGATTTGCCACCGACGGAAACACCAGCCTTGGTTTGCGAAAATGCTCAGCAAATGGCATGAATCAGAAGATCCTCAAAACGCGC
Organism: Geobacter sp.; assembly: GCA_018262735.1. Lineage (GTDB taxonomy): Bacteria > Myxococcota_A > UBA9160 > UBA9160 > JADFDR01 > JADFDR01. Next base: position 1,195 of record JADFDR010000064.1, on the reverse strand, counting down.
AACTCACGCGGCGTGAACCAACGAAAATACAAATCACTTTCGTCGCAAAGGCGCACCGCCGGTTTGAGCGCGCAGCGCAGGGTTAATCTCGCAAAAAACCCGTAAGAAACTGAGAAAGTTTGGGCTGCGATCTTGAGCCAGTTTGGCTAAGCTCCGCACTCGCGCAAACTCGTAACCAATTGAATTCACAATTGAATTTGTAAAAGAAAACTGAAAAATCCCTCGCACCTCGATCGCGAGCCGGTGCATTGCGAGTGGAGTGGCTAAAAACGGCCGCAGGATAATGGATGGAGACTGAAATGAGCCCGAAAAACGACTCTGCACAACTTCACCTCGACGACAAGATATTTGAACTTCCCGTGTTCGCAGGCACGGAAAACGAACGCGCCATCGACGTTCGGAAACTACGCGCCGAATCGGGTGCGATCGCGTTCGACCCTGGCTATGCCAACACCGGAGCGTGTCGGAGTGCGGTCACATTTATCGACGGAGACGAAGGCATTCTGCGCTATCGCGGCTATGCCATCGAAGATCTCGCCGAAAAAAGCAGCTTCCTCGAGGTTGCTTATCTCTTGATCCACGGAGAACTCCCCAACCGTGCGCAGCTCACCGACTTCACGCATCGCATTCATCGCCACACCATGCTGCACGAAGACATGCGCCGCCTGTTTAGTTTCTTGCCGAAGGACGCTCATCCGATGGCGGCCTGCGCCACGGCGACGGGCGCGCTTGCAACCTTCTATCCTGATTCGCTCGATCCGGATCAACCGGATCAAGTCGAAATTTCGATTCTGCGCTTGATCGCAAAGTTTCCGACGATCACGGCCTACGCCTACAAACACTCGATCGGGCAGCCGATGCTCTACCCGAACAACGGAAAGAATTACGTCGAAAACTTCCTGTACATGATGTTCGCGACACCCTGCGAACACTACGAAGTAAATCCCGTCGTCGCGAAGGCGCTCGACATGTTGCTGATCTTGCACGCCGATCACGAACAGAATTGTTCGACGAGCGCGGTGCGCCTCGTCGGCTCGTCGAAGACGAATCTGTTTGCGGCGATCTCGTCGGGCATCAACGCACTTTGGGGTCCGCTGCACGGCGGCGCGAACCAAGCCGTGCTCGAAATGCTCGAAGAGATCCAAAACGAAGGCGTGTCGGTGCGCGAGTTCGTCGAACGCGCGAAGAGCAAGAA
>JADFDR010000063.1 GCA_018262735.1 Geobacter sp. | reverse complement strand
ATGCAATTCAAGAAAAACTCGAAACTCTGCTCGACAAGCGAATCCTGATTCTCGACGGCGCGATGGGCACGATGATCCAGCGCTACAAACTTTCCGAACAAGATTTTCGCGGTGAGCGCTTTGCAAAACACACGATCGATTTGCAAGGCAACAACGAAGCACTGCTCTTTACGCGCCCGGACGTCATCCGCGAAATTCACGAGCAATATCTCGAAGCGGGTGCCGACATCATTGAAACCAACACGTTCAACGCCAACGCGGTTTCGCTGGCCGATTACGCGATGGAAACGCTCGTCTATGAAATGAATGTCACGGCGGCAAAACTCGCCAAGACTCTCGCCGAAGAATGGACCGCGCGCACGCCGGACAAACCGCGCTTTGTCGCGGGCGCGATCGGGCCCACGACGAAGACATTGTCGAGTTCGCAGAATGTCGACGATCCCGCACATCGCGAAATCACGTTCGATTCGCTGCATGAAACCTACAAAGAACAAACACGCGGTCTCATCGACGGCGGTTGCGACATCCTTTTGATCGAAACCATTTTTGACGTGCTCAACGCCAAAGCAGCCATCGTCGCCGTGCAAGACGTCTTCGACGAAAAAGGCATCACGCTGCCGATCATGCTCTCCGTCACCTTCATTCAAGCCGGCAACAACCGCACGGTATTTGGGCTCACCGAAGAAGCGTTCTGGGCCAGCGTCGCACATGCGAAACCAATCAGTGTCGGAATCAACTGCGGACTCGGCCCGGAAGACATGCGCGCGCGCCTCGTGGCTCTGAGCGAAATCGCCAACTGCCGCATTCATGTGTACCCCAATGCCGGCACCCCCAACCCGCTCAGCGAAACCGGCTTCGATCAAACGCCGGAGCTCATGGCGCCGCTCGTTGCCGAATTTGCACGTGCGAGCCTTGTGAATATCGTCGGTGGTTGCTGCGGCACAACACCGGAACACATTCGCGCCATCGCACAAGCCAGCGCTGCATTTGCGCCGCGCGCCCTCAAGCCTCCGGCAGCACCTTCATGCTCGCGCTATGCGGGCTGGGATGCATACACGATTCGCGAAGACAGCAACTTCACCATGATCGGAGAGCGCACGAATGTGACGGGATCGATCCGCTTCAAGCGTCTCATCGAAGCTCAAGATTTCGCCGCAGCACTCGAAGTCGCACTCGAACAAGTGCGCAGCGGCGCAAACATCCTCGACGTCAACATGGACGAAGGGCTCCTCGACTCCGAAGCGTGTATGACCCAATTTTTGAATTGGATCGCCACCGAGCCCGAAATCGCGCCGCTCCCGATCATGATCGACAGCTCGAAGTGGTCGGTGCTCGAAGCAGGCTTGAAGTGCATTCAGGGGAAACCCATCGTGAATTCGATCAGCCTCAAGGAAGGTGAGGCAGAATTTCTACAGCACGCGCGGCGTATTCAGCGTTTCGGTGCTGCCGTAGTCGTGATGGCATTCGACGAGCAGGGTCAAGCCGACACTTGTGAGCGTAAGGTCGAAATTTGCCAACGCGCCTACAAGCTTCTCATCGAAGAAGCCGGCTTCGATCCGTCGGATATCATCTTCGATCCGAACGTGCTTGCCATTGCAACCGGCATCGAAGAACACAATCGCTTTGCAATCCACTTCATCGACGCCGCGCGGCGCATCAAGGAAGTTTGTCCCGGAGCACGCGTAAGCGGCGGCATCAGCAACCTCTCCTTCTCGTTCCGAGGCAACAACACGGTGCGCGAAGCGATCCACTCGGCGTTTCTCTATCACGCCACGAAGGCCGGTCTCGACATGGGCATCGTGAATGCCGGTCAGCTCGTACTCTACGATGAAATCCCGAAGGATTTGCTCGAGCATGTGGAAGATATTCTTTTCGATCGACGCAAAGATGCGACGGAGCGAATGGTCGAATTCGCAGAGACCGTCAAAAACGCAGGCGTGAAAAAAACGACGGATCTCGCATGGCGCGAACAACCCGCAGCAGCGCGGTTGAGTCATGCGCTGGTGCATGGCATTACCGAATATCTGGAAATCGATCTCGACGAAGCATTGCAACAATATCCAGGTCCTTTGCAAATCATTGAAGGTCCTTTGATGGATGGCATGAATATCGTCGGAGATTTGTTTGGATCCGGAAAAATGTTTTTGCCACAAGTCGTCAAGAGTGCACGCTCGATGAAGAAAGCGGTTGCGCACCTCGAACCTCTCATGGAGAAAGACCGCACGCAATCCGGCGCACGCACACAGGGAAAAATCGTCATCGCTACCGTCAAAGGCGATGTTCACGATATTGGCAAGAACATCGTCGCTGTGGTGTTGCGCTGCAACAACTATGAAGTCATCGATCTCGGCGTCATGACTTCGTGCGAAAAAATTCTCGATCTCGCCAAGCGCGAACAAGCCGACATGCTCGGCGTAAGCGGCCTCATCACGCCATCGCTCGAAGAAATGAGCTACGTCGCAAAAGAAATGGAGCGTCAAGGTCTACGCATTCCATTGTTGATCGGCGGAGCTACGACGAGCCGTCAACATACGGCAGTTCGCATTGCGCCTCATTACAGCGCACCGACGGTACACGTGCTCGATGCCTCGCGCTGCGTAGGCATTCTTGCCCAGTTACGCGATCCCAATCGGCGCGACGCGTTCCTCCAGAAAAACCGCGAAGAACAGGACCGCCTGCGTCGGCTGCACGAACGCAAACAGAAACACCCTCTGCTTTCGTTCGAACAAGCGCGCAAGCGACGCCCTCGGATCGAGTGGACTCCTGCACAAATCGAGAAACCCGAAAAGATGGGTTTGCAAACGATCGAAAACTTTCCGCTCGAAGAAATCGAGCGTTACATCGATTGGTCCTTCTTCTTCTCGGCCTGGGAACTCAAGGGCAAGTATCCGCAAATTTTGCATCACCCTGCACACGGCGAAATCGCGCGACAGCTTTTTGCCGACGCACGAACGATGCTTGACGAAATCATCGAGAAAAAACTTTTACGTGCAAACGCGCGTTACGGCCTTTGGCCCGCAAACTCCGTCGGAGAAGATGTCGTATTGTATCGCGACGAATCGCGAACAGAAGAATTGGCGCGCTTTCCGATGTTACGGCAACAACGCGAATCCAAAGAACTCACCAATACTTGTCTCGCCGATTTCGTCGCTCCGCACGCAACGGGCCTTGCCGATTACGCCGGCGCCTTCGCGGTGACGGCAGGTCTCGGCAGCGCTGAACTCGTCGCAGAATTCGAGCGCAACCACGACGACTACAACGCAATTCTCGTCAAGGCGCTTGCGGATCGGCTCGCAGAAGCCTTTGCCGAACTCTTGCACGCACGCGTGCGTCGTGAATGGAGCTATGGCAAAACGGAAAATCTTTCGAACGACGATTTGGTCGAAGAGAAATATCGCGGCATTCGCCCGGCGCTCGGCTATCCCGCGTGCCCGGATCACACAGAAAAGCGTCGACTCTTTGCACTGCTGCGCGCTCCGGAAGTCGGAATCACACTCACCGAAAGCTGTGCCATGCTGCCACCAGCAAGTGTCAGCGGACTTTATTTTGCACATCCGCAAGCGCGCTATTTTGCACTCGGTTTGGTCGGGAAAGATCAAGTCGAGGATTACGCGAAGCGCAAGCAGCTCGCATTGCCTGAAGTCGAACGCTGGCTTGCGCCCAACTTGGGATACGATCCCGATGCGCGGTGAAACCTCCCGTGCGGCCATTTTCGACGCTGCCGGCACACTGCTTCGCTTACGCGAATCCGTCGGAACGAGCTATGCGCGACTCGCAATCTCTTACGGCGTACACGTTCCTGCAACCCGACTCGACGATGCGTTTCAGCGCATCGTCGCGCAAATGCCCACACCCGTTTTTCCAGGAAAACCCAAACTCGAAATTGAAACTCTCGAAAAAGAATGGTGGCACGAGTTGGTACGACGCACATTTCGCGCCGCCGATAGCACAATTCTGGAATCGCATTTTCGCGATGGGTTTTTGAAATTTTTTCAAAACCTCTGGGATTTCTACTCCAGCACCGACGCCTGGCAGACCGCGCCGGACGTCGAATGGCTCCTCGACACCCTGCGCAATGCGGGCTGGCGTACCGCCGTACTTTCGAATTTCGATCACCGGCTTCGCTCCTTACTCGAAAAAACGCATCTCGCATCCAAATTCGAAATCATCGTCTTGCCGTCGGACGCTGGAGCTGCAAAACCGGATCCCTGCATTTTTCAATTTACGTTGCAACGCCTCGATCTCCCGCCCAAGCAAGCCGTTTACATTGGCGATCATCCGCTGCGTGACCTCGCTGCGGCACGTCACTGCGGTATCCGCGCCATCGACGTTCGCGAACACACCACGCTGCGCACGCTCTACTCCGCCATCGAAAGTGCCACGATGGAATGTTCAAAGCCTTGATTGCATGCGCAAACTACCGGGAAGATCGTGTCCTGCTACGATGGATTCGGCGCGCGCCGTACAATTGCAGTGCCCGATTGCACTCCTAGTTTGCAAAACCAATTGCAAGCTGGCTGTGCGCGAAACACAAAAATGTTATTTGGAAAGACGCAGCAATGACCAAGCCCCATGAAACCGAGCAAGCGTTTCATTTTTTTCGCGAACGCTTCGACATCGATGAAGCACAGCTTGCAACCACGCTCGACTGCGTGCTCGAGCGCGGCGCAGAATTCGCGGATCTTTTCTTCGAGTACACAACACAAGATTCTGTCACTCTCGAAGAAGACATCATCAAAACCGGTTCGCACCATCTGCAACAGGGCGTAGGCGTACGTGCCATTCGCGACGACCGACAAGGCTATGCTCACTCGGACGAGATCAGCCTTGAAAGCCTCTCTCGTGCTGCGCAAACCGCACGCGCCATCGCACAAAGCAGCGCGTGCGAATCTTCAAAAGCACTTTCGTCCGCACGAGGTTTACGACACGACTTGTATTCCCAGGTCGAATCTCCGACGGACGTTCCCATCGAACAAAAAGTCGCTCTCGTAAGCGAGATCAATGCTTACGCACGCCGCATCCATCCAAGCATCAGGCAAGTTTTGGCAAGCGTCGTAACACAGCAGCGAAACATTCTGATCGCGGCAAGCGACAGAACACAAATTGGTGACACACAGCCCCTCGTTCGCCTCAATGTGCAAGTAATCGCTGTGGATGCAAACGGCAAGCGACGCGAAATCGGCTACGAAGGAATGGGCGGGCGCTTCGACTTTGCGCGGCTCGCAGACCCCGCACATTGGAAACCGCTCGTCGAAGAAGCCGTGCGCGTCGCCGTTCTCAATCTCAACGCCATTCCGTGTCCTGCAGGCACCTTCGACGTCGTGCTCGGCCCGGGTTGGCCGGGAATTTTATTGCACGAAGCGATCGGCCACGGTCTCGAAGGCGACTTCAACCGCAAACGCACATCCGCCTTCACGGATCGCATTGGCGAACGCGTCGCCGCCAAAGGGGTGACGGTCGTCGATGATGGTACGTTGCCCGGGCGACGAGGCTCGATCCATATCGACGACGAAGGCACTCCGACACAGAGAAATGTATTGATCGAGGATGGCATTTTGCGCGGCTATCTGCAGGACAAACTCAATGCGAAACTCATGGGACAATCGCCCACCGGAAACGGACGACGCGAAAGCTATGCCCATTTTCCTCTCCCGCGAATGACGAACACCTTCATGCTGGCTGGCGAGGAATCTCCCGAAGATATTTTGCGCTCGGTTCGAAACGGCATTTACGCGGTGTCCTTCGGTGGCGGACAAGTCGACATCACGAGCGGCAAGTTCGTGTTCTCGGCCACCGAAGCCTATCGGATCGAAGACGGTCGCATCACAGCACCCATACGCGGCGCGACCTTCATCGGCAACGGCCCCGACGTACTCACTCGTGTGTCACGCATCGGAAGCGATCTCAAGCTCGACAACGGAATTGGCACCTGCGGCAAAGATGGCCAAGGCGTACCCGTCGGAGTAGGACTCCCCACGATTCGTCTCGACCAACTCACCGTCGGAGGATCGGAAGGATAAGGAATGATGGAACAAACGGCGCTTGAAGCCGCACTCGATGCAGCAAAATCGGCGGGTGCCTGCGAAGCCGATGCCATTTTAATCGATTCCGATTCGATCGAGGTGCGAGTCCGCAACGAAACCGTTGACTTCATCAAACAAGCTCGCGAAAAAAAATTAGGCCTTCGCGTACTGGTGCGCGGCAAAAAGGGTCGATGCACCGCGACGGCTTCCACAAGCGACTTGCGGATCGACACCGTAAAGAGTATGGCACGGATGACCGTGACCTTGGCGCGCGCAACTCAGGAAGATCCGTGCGCGGGATTACCCGAGGCGGGGTTCGCAACCGAAATTCCCGATCTTCGGCTGCACGATCCCGCCGACCGTACGTTTTCCGTCGAAGCGCAGATCGATTTCGCACAACGCGCCGAGGCGGCTGCGCGCCGCGTCGATTCGCGCATCACGAATTCCGAAGGCTCACAAGCCGCCTCGACTTTCTCGAAAAGGACATACTGCAATACGGCTGGATTCTACGGCTCCTACCCGGATGCCTCGCATTCCTTGTTTTGCGAACCGCTCGCAGAAGATGAGTCCGGAAAACAACGCGACTACGAACTCACGATCGCACGATGTCGCGCACAGCTCGATACACCTGAAAATGTAGGACGTCTTGCAGCAGAGCGTGCGCTACGTCGGCTCGGCGCTCGACGCATTGCCACTTGCGAAGTCCCCGTCCTTTTCGATACGCGTACGGCGCCAAGCATTCTTGGCCACTTGCTCGCCTGCATCAACGGTTATGCGGTGTATCGCCAGACCTCGCGCCTTGCAGATAAGCTTGGCGCTCGAATCGGCAACGAACTCGTTTCCGTCTTGGATGATGCGCGCCGACTCGGCGGGCTTGGAAGCAAACCTTTCGACGGGGAAGGCCTTCCAACACAGAAAAATGTACTCGTCGAAAAAGGCGTTTTGCAGAGCTATCTCCTCGACACGTATTCGGCAAGAAAACTTGGTTTGCAGAGCACGGGCAACGCAACGCTTGTGCCCGGCAACACGCCAAGCGCAGGTCCGACGAATACTTGGCTCGTACCCGGAACAAACTCCCTCGACGAAATGATCGCACACACCAAGCGCGGTCTGTTGGTGACCGAACTCATCGGAATGGGGTTCAACGCCGTCACCGGCGATTATTCGCGAGGCGCTGTGGGACTTTGGATCGAGAACGGAGAAATTGCGCACCCCGTCGAAGAAATCACGATTGCAAGCGACCTCGAAACAATGCTTAGCAGCATCGATGCCGTTGCAAGCGAACTACACTGGTTTGGACGCATTGCCGCGCCTGCATTCCGCATCTCCAAGATGACCATCGCAGGTAACCGAAGATAGGAGCAAAGGATGTTCGAGAATTTTCCGAAAACTGCCGCTTGGTCCGAGCGTGTCACGATGATCTTGGGTCTCAATCCCGGCCCTTTCGTTGGTCCCGGCACCAACACATTTTTGATTGGAACCGGCAAACAGCGCTTCTTGCTCGACACCGGTCACGGCGTTCCCGAGTATCTCCCGCTGCTTGAAAAGACCATGCGTGACGTCGGCTGCGAGGCGTTGCAGGGCATCGTCCTCACCCACAATCATCCAGATCACAACGGTGGCCTCATTTCTTTGCGTGAAACATTCGGCGAAATTCCGATCTTCAAAAAAATCATCGCAAGCGACGGCGTCTTCAACTTCGGATTCTCCGCTCTCGAAGATGGCGACGTCCTCGAAACGAAAGGTGCACGTTTGCGCGCCATCTTCACTCCAGGACATGCTCTCGACCATCTTTGTTTTTTCCTCGAAGAAGAACGCGCCATTTTCACCGGGGACAACGTGCTTGGCGTCGGAAGTAGCGTGATCCCTGCAGAAACCGGCAGCATGCGCGACTACTTGAATTCCCTCGAACGCATCAAGGCCGAAAACCCAAGACGGCTGTACCCCGCGCATGGTCCATACGTCGACAACGCGATCGCCAAGCTCGACGAATATCTCACGCACCGTCGAGCGCGGGAAGCCGAAATCGTGCGTGCGCTGCAAGCTGGTGCAACCCATGTTTCCGAAATTGTCACGAAAGTGTATGCCGACGTGGACAAAGTCTTACACATCGCCGCAGCACAATCCGTCGCTGCGCACTTGATCAAACTCGAACAAGAAGGACGCGTGCAACGCTACCCGGCGCAGAACGCGACAACGCCGCATGATCCACTGGCGATCGAGTGGCTGCTGATCGAGTCGGTCATGGAACGTCTCCGAAGCACCTCGGCAACGCAACGCATGACCGCCTGCCGGCAAATGGCCGAGATGACACCCACATCGGAAACGATTGCTGCATTTGCACAAGCTTTGGGGGATACCGAAAAATGTGTCGTGCGCACTGCGGTGGATGCTCTTGCCAAGTTTGCCTCGCAAAACAACGAAACCCGAACCGTGCTTCACCGCCTCTTGCGAAGCCCTCATGCCGCACCGCGGTGGGGCGCTGTCTGCGCACTCCTGCAACTCGAACCACCAACGCCGCGCATGCTTCCCATTCTTGTTGAAACACTTGCAAGTGTAGATGGCGATCTGCGCTGGGCCGCGGCGCGCCATCTCGTCGAAGCAGGACGCCTGCACCCCGAAGTGCAACCTCTTCTCCTCGGACTCGCTCGCGATCCTCACTCGGCGATCCTGCGTCGCATGGCGTTGTATTGCTTGCGCGATCTCTCTCCGGACGACTCCAAAACCGCGCAAGTCATGCTCGAAGCGAGCTATGACACCGATCTGCGTGTGCGGCGTGCAGCCTTTACCGCCATGGCGCCACTGCTCGACCCCGATCCCAAGCTCCTCGAACGACTTCTCTGCGTTGCGGAAGCCGATTCCGACCCCGGCTGTCGTCGCATCGCTCCGATCACGCTGAGCGAAATCGCGCGGCGAAACCCGCACGCGCGCAACGCGGCAGAGTGGCAAGCGGTGTGGACTCGACTTCGCGCTCTTGCGGAAACGACTTCGGATGCTTCGCTCGCCAAAGCGCTGCACATCGCCCTCGATCGCGCCGCATCCATCGCAGCCACGGAACCGTCCCCGCACTAAAAAACCTCGGATCCATTCCTTTTTTCGAGTCTTTTCACGAGCCAGAGCTTGATGTTTCCGTCGGTGAAAAATCAACTCGCATTTCGAAAGCGGAATGCGTCCGCGGCTCCCAAATCCTCGCGTCTGCGCAACACCGCGCGTTGGCGCATCTTGTCTCGTACAACTCGCTGCGGACGCAGTCGCTCTGCCGGCAACGCAAACAACGTGTCACCAAAAGGCATTCGCGGGCCACCACGCGCATTCTGCACAAACGCGTGCACCGCGCATGCCTCCGGCGCGTTGCCTTTCGCGGTAAAGCTGCTTACTGTATGGCACCACAAAAGAGCGCAAGAGCCATCCACTGCGTGGAGAATCCCGTGCCCCACAGCCTCGAACAACAAACCAAAGACGAAGTGCTCCGCAAATTTCGCACGCAAGAAATTCTTGAAGCTGCGCGACGTGTGATTGGAAAGATGGGTTACGACGAAGCGTCCATGGAAAAAATCGCGCAAGAAGCCGGCGTTGCGAAAGGCACCTTGTATCTCTATTTCGAAAACAAGGAAACCCTGATCGCGCGCGCTTTCGAAGCTGGCCATCGCGAACTCATGGAAGACCTCGTCCATCGTGTCGACAGCGCGAAGAGCTGCACCGAGAAACTACGCGCCGTGATCCACATGGCACTCACCCTCAGCTCGGATCGACATGGCTTTTTCGCTGCACTGAGCAGTCGGCCGGATCTCGGCCGGTTTGGGCAATCCG
>JADFDR010000062.1 GCA_018262735.1 Geobacter sp. | reverse complement strand
CTTGCACTGCCGCTGCACTGGTCTTTGCAGTTCGAATTTCCGCGAGAAACCCTTTGAGCAAGTCTTCCGATCGGCAAGAACCCTGCATTTTTTTCCGAGGGAAGGACGCCCGAAAAGGGTTTTTCGATGCCGAATGTGTCGGTAAGCGTAAGCAAGCGCGTCGAGAAAAGTCTCCGGCGGGGATGCATGTCGCGACGTCGTGCAAGCACGGGTGGCACGGATCGGAGATTGGAATCGGAATTGGACTCCGCCTCTTGCCGTTCCGACGCGCAAGGGCACACTAACGCAGTTCCGAGCCAACCCCATTTTCAACAAGGAGAACGAAATGAAACTTTATTTTTCCCCCGGCTCCTGTTCCATGGCCACTCACATTCTGTTGGAGTGGATCGGCAAACCCTATGAGATCGAAAAGGTGTCCATTCACGCACCCAAATCTCCCAGTTTGCTCAAGGTGAATCCTCTTGGAGCAGTGCCCGTGGTTGAAGACAACGGTTTTGTTCTTACCCAGAACGCGGGCATCATGAACTACCTTGCCGCTCTGCATCCGGAAGCCAAGCTCGCCGGTGATGGTTCTCCCAAGGCGATTGCGGAAGTCAATCATTGGTTGGGCCTTTTGAATTCCGACTTGCACGTCGCCTTTAAGCCCATGTTTGGTTCCACTGCTTATTTGGGGGACGAGAAAGCGATTGCCAAGAGCAAGGAGATTGCGCAGAAGCAAGTGCGCCGATTGCTTGAGCGCATCAATGCCGACATGAACACCAACGGTTGGCTCACCGGCTACCGTTCCATGGCCGATGCCTATCTGTTCGTGATCCTGACTTGGTGCGACGTTCTCAAGTTCGATTACGGAGATCTCGTCAATCTGCAGAAGCTCGTGAGCGCAATGCGTGCCGATGCCGGCGTGCAGGCAGTCCTTCGGAGCGAAAAGGCCTAAGCTCGCGCTGCGTTTCTCCAGCGGCGTGGTTGTCTCGGAGATGTACTCGCGTTCTGTGTCGGCGCGCTTCTCGCTACTGCGAGGTGTTGGTGTCGTTGGGATGCGGAGTTTTCGTCGGTGGATTTTGGGATTGTGCTTTGCCTTGCGCTGCGATGCGGTCGAGTTTTTCGAGAATCGATTCGAGTTGGCGATGAATGGCATCGATCTCGGTGCGGCTCGGAAGATCGAGTGCTTGAACGACGCGCTCGATTCCGCGCTGTAAAATCTTTTCGAGTTCCGGTGTTGCCGCAGCAATCCACTCCGTAATGCGCGTGATCTCGCGATTTTCTTTGTCCCCGTTGGCTTCCAGAAATCGTCGCATGTTTTTTTGGAATTCTTCGAGTCCGCCTGTGGCCTCGCCGACATGCTTGCGGAATGCCGATGCAATCACGTCGCCGCTGCGGTGCACAAGATCGCTCAGTGCAGAACCGGAGAGAGTGCGGCTGCGTTCGCGATCGACCAGAATTTGCGAAAGAGCAATCGACGTGATGTCTTCGCCGGTTTCGTTGTCAACGACACGTACGTCTTCGCCACCCTCGATCAGATCGGAAATGCCCTTGAGCGTGATGTACCGACTCGTTTCGGTGTTATACAACTTTCGATTTGCGTAGCGTTTGATCAAAACAGCCATAATTTTCGATTTTATCCTTCTACGGGAATGCGTTGTACACGTCCGCGTTTCGGACGCTCGGAACTTTTCGAAGCTGAGGTGGACTTGTTCGAGGCATTGCGTTTCGGTGTCGCGGTTTGCGAGGAGTCACTTTTTTGTGTCGACTGCTTTGCGTGCGTTGTTTTGGGAGCACGGCGAAAACCGAATTCCCAAAGAATTTCGCGTAGCCCGAGGTATGCGCGCAAGACTGCGCGCGCTTCGGGGCTTTCGTCGGCTTGTGTTTGCCAGCGTTGAATTTCCTGATCGAGCGCATCGAGCACGGCGTCGATCGCTTGTACGTCGGTCGTTTTGGGGCGCTCGTCGAGTGCGCTGCCGAGACTGCCCAGCGCGCGCTGCGCCATGTCGAGCCACTCGCGAGCGTTGGAATCTTGATTCGTCGTGGCGAGCGCCGTGGCGTCGATCAAGTGCCCAAGTGCCTGCAGGATTTCGCTGATGGCGCTCCGTGCGTGCTGCAATGCTTTTGCGAGAGCTTCTTCGGGCGTCGCGCTGCTTCCTACGCGTTTCTGTGTACGTGTCCAATCCGATTCGGCTTGCGCATCGTTGTGTGCGCTGGAGTCGGCGGAACGATTTTCCGATTTCGCGTCGTGGTGCGGTGCGGGATCTCGATGCTTTTCCGTGCGTTGGTTTGCATCGCGCGTGGGTGCGCTTTCGTCGATCGGGTTGGTGCTCACTGCGCGATATTCCTTTCTGCAACAAACTCTCCGACGTGGAAGAGGTGATTGGCGACGAGTCCCAATCCTACAAGATCGTGAACGTCCTCGGGCAATTCCGGTATGCGCCGCACAAAGGCGTCGATCGTCCGTGCACGCGCGACGAGTTCGCTTGTCGTGTCAAAGTCGCGACGCACGAGCGCAGCGTAACAATCCGCTGCCTGAATTGCCGCTTGAGCTGCCTCCAAAGCGGAGAAGTCCTTTGCGCCGAGTGCAGCGAACGCTTGCGTAAGCTCGCTGAGAGCCGTGGCAGCATGTTCCGGTTCGGGAATGGAGAGCGGCGGTTCTCCGTCGGGCCAGTGGCGCATTCGATTGATCACGATGCCCGCGAGGGGCACTCGCAACGCCGCGAGCCGATTCAAAAATAGAATCGATTGTTTCACGGATTCACTCGCAGGTGCCGTCGTGAGCACGAATGCGGCTTGGTCGCTTCGCAAGCGATGTTGTACTTGACGTGCACGTTCGCGAAAACCGGGCGCAAGACTTTCGAAGGCGAGCAAGAACTCCGAGATGTCTTCGAGAAAGCCGACGCCGGTGATGCGTTCGATCAATTCCAAAGCTTTGTATGCGCTGCGTTGAAACATGCGAAACCCGAAACGTCCGGCTTGCATCGCGGGATGTACGATAAGTTGCACGAGTCGACTGTCGAGAAAGGCAATCATGCGCTCGGGGGCTTCGAGAAAGTCGAGTGCATGTTGACTCGGAGGTGTGTCAACCACGACCAAATCGAAATCGCTGCATTCGGAGAGTTCGAACACTTTTTCCATTGCCGAATATTCCGCGCTACCGGCGAGCGCGTCGGAGACGTGGTGATAGATGCGGTTGGCGAGGATGCGATCGCGAGTTGCCGAGTCGCGTGCAAAGCGTTCGACCAGATCGTCAAACGTGCGCTTCATGTCGAGCATCATCGCGGAGAGCGAGCCTTCCGAGGGAACTCCGAGCGCATCGAGGGTGCTGCGAGGCACGGGGCAAGGTTCGTTGCTGAGTTCGCGAAGGCCGAGGGCGTCGGCGAGTCGTCGCGCGGGATCGATCGTGATTACGACGGCGCGTCGTCCGCGTCGCGCCGCGGCAAGTGCGAGTGCGGAGGCGACCGTAGTCTTGCCCACGCCACCGCATCCGACGGTGACTACGATGCGCTTGTTCTCGATGAGATGGTCCAGAGAAGAGATCGTCATGCAGGGAGCACCGGACGGTTGCGGCTGAGCGCTGCAGCGAGAACACGCAAATCCGAGAGTGACACAATTCCGTGTGGAATTTGAGGTAGCGTCAGAACAGGCAATTGTGTTTCGTTGTGAATCATCTCGACATAGCGCCGATTCAGCTCGAAACGCGCGCGCAAGTGCTGGGCGCAGCGGGTGATCGCCGACAACGGGGGCAGGCCGGTAATTTGCCGGGCTTGGGGCAAGCGGCCCAAGAGTTGGTCGAGATTTTCGAGTCCCGTCGGAAAGGGTGCAGGCATCACGGAATTGACGACGATGCACGCCAGCGGCGCACCGACTTTCTGACGTACGCGTGCCACGAGTTCGATGGTCTCGCGCGCTGGCAATTCCTCGGCAAGTGCCACGGGAAGCAAAACGGTGCGCTGTGCATCTTGGAGGAGTGTGCCGACGAATTCCGCATTTCGGTGTAGGGTGCCTGTGCGCACCGCCGAGGCGACGACCTGTGGCACTTCGAGAAAGATGAGTCCATGACCTGTGGCGGGAGCATCGACCAGAAGCAAGTCATACAGAGGACGCTTTTTTGTGTCGACGGATTGTTCGAGTTGCCAAATTTTTCCGAGCGTGATCAACTCGCGCCAGCCCGGCGTCGCATCCATGAATTGGCGAAAGCTTGGGTTGCGGATCACGAAGTGGAGCGGTGCGCGCATGCCTGTCTTCATGCTGAGATATTCCGCGAGGGCTTCGTAGGGATCGATGCGCATGGAGTCGATCCCGGGCAAAAGCGTTTTGCCGGCGTAGCCTGCGGTGCCGGAATTTGGAGCGAGCAGCCGCGGGATGTGTTCGTCGAGACCCGTTTCGATGACGATCACGCGTTTGCCGCGCTGGGCTGCCGCGAGAGCCAAGCTCGCTACGACGGTAGTTTTGCCCGTGCCGCCTTTGCCTGTAACGAGGATGAGCCTGCGATCGAGCAAAGGATGTTGCAGCGCGGCCGACACGGCACTCTCCTGGGAAAGGGCAAAAGCTTCCAAAGGAAGCGAAGAAAAAGGTACGGGGAGTGTTCCGCAAGGTTCGATCGCGTGGCAAGGCGTAGGTTCTTGCAGCAGGTCTGTTTCGCGCGAGTTTCGGAGTTGCAGAAGAAGTCAAATCGGAGATGAGCAAAAAGAATGAGCGGGATGGCTTAAGCGCGGCCGTCTCGCTTCCGAAATGCACGATAGCCCGGTGGGTTCCGCAGCTTGTTCGCATTCGACATTGGCCGCTTACGAAGCGGAAACTCAAATCCGAAAATCAAGGTAAGGGAGTGGCTCGCGTTTCCGAGGGACAAGTCAAAAACAAAGAGGACGCCAGTGGTTGCGGATCCGATGCACTCAGGTCGCGTAGCCACGATACACTGCTTACTCCTGCAAAGAGGTCGTTTCCGTGATTATTACGTGTGAGCAATGTCAGGCGCAGTTTCAGTTGCCGGATGAGCGCTTGCCCCAAAAAGGTGCGCGAGTGCGCTGTTCAAAATGCAAACATGCATTTTTCGTTGCGCATCCTGGGAGCAGTGCTGAATCGTCGGCACCGTCGCAAACTCCGCTCGCAGCGGAGCGGGCGCGCACCGTTGCGCAGCCTGCTGCGGCCTCCAAACCTCAAGCCTCTGCTTCACGCGTTCCTGTGGTTGCAGCGAGTCCGGATCGAGAAGATGAAGTTGGCGATTGGGGTTTTAACGAGGACGCCAAGGCGAAGTCGGGATCGTTCGGGAAACCAAAGGTCAATCTCGATTCCGAGCTGTTCGAAGAGCCCAACCCAGATTTGCGTGATGCGGTGTCTGCGGTCGCCGAAGAGGGTTCTTTTTTTGGGGAATCGTCGGAGAGTTCGGAGTTTGATTCGAATCTTGGTTCGGTGCCCGAAGAGACATCTTCTGCGGCGACATCCACCGAAGATCTTCATAGCGACTTTTCCGATCTTTTCTCGGAAGCAAAGGCCGCAACGTCGCAGGAGCACGAAACGCCGGAATCTGCCGAATCCACTTCTTCCGAGGGGGCGGAGGCAGTCGACGACTGGGATTTCTTTGGTGACGCCGAGAAGAAAGCGTCTCCGACTTCGGTTGCTGCACATGGGATGGATGTTTTTCTCGATTCGATTGCTCAGAACGTGGATCGGCCTGTGCAAAAGTCTTTCACTGCAAACGTGGCTCCCGTCGAGGCGCTGCCGCAGAGTCCAAAGAAGAAGGCAGATTCGCTGCCGCCTTGGTTCGAGTTTGCAAGCACCGTTGCGGGTTGGTGTATCGTCGGTGTTCTGATTTTGATCATCGTGTTTGAGCGTATGACACCAGCATCGACTTTCGTTGCACCCGAGGAGGGATCGCTCAAAGTAGGTGCACTCGTTGCCGACGGTGTGCACGGCCATGCGATCGAAAACTCCGTGAGCGGAATGATTTATGTGGTGTCGGGGCAATTGCAAAACGATGCGGCTA
Source organism: Geobacter sp. (assembly GCA_018262735.1). Lineage (GTDB taxonomy): Bacteria > Myxococcota_A > UBA9160 > UBA9160 > JADFDR01 > JADFDR01. The sequence goes on along the minus strand of JADFDR010000062.1, from coordinate 3,878 downwards.
CACCGGCCTCCGCCGGATCGGCGATTCGCGTGGTTCTGGTCGACGAGAAAGGGAATGCTGTGGCGGACACGGCGCCGGCGATGGCGGGTTTTGCGCTCACGACGCATCAACTCCGTGAAGAGAAAGCAGATGAGTTGCGCCAAAAACTCGAAGCCGATGCGGCGCATCTGGCGTGGACCGATCTCAAATCCAAAGAAAGCCTGCAATTCGAAGCGATTTTCCCGAAAATGCCCGAAGGAGCTGTGGGCTTTCGTCTCGAGACGGTAGACGTTGCCAAGCCCTCATCGCGGCCGCTCGTCACAGAGACGAGGGACAGCGTGGAGGATGTGACATCGAACGGTGTAGATGCGGCGCTTGACGCTGCGGGTTCGACCGACGGTGCCGATGGGTCAGGGGCTTTGGAAGGAGATGGGCAATCTCCAACACCAGGAAGTGACGACGCGTCTTCGCAGCAGCCTTTATCGATTCCGGGAGGTGATCAGGCTCCGGGGGATGCGGGTGCGGCACCTTTGCCCGCGAATCCCGGCGATTCCGCTCCTTCGCCGTCCATTCCGTAAACGATCTACAGCGGTGCCACCTTCGTTCTGCAGAATTGTGTTTTGCTTTTGGAGAAGAGTTGCGCGAGGGCGAATCGGTCTCTTGCGTTCGTGCTTATGACTGTCGCTTTTCTGTGTTGGTGCATGTGGTGGAAGTGCAGAAGCGTCAAGTCTGAGCCGCGACTCAGAACTTCAAAATCGTAAAAAGCGGCGGCGTAGAGCTTGCCAATCTAGGACGGTGTCTTTTCGCGCTGCGGTTCTTTTTTTTCCGCGATCTCTTCTTTGCGAGGCGTGACGTCGATCGCGTCGTTTCCCGACATTCCTTCTTTGAAATTTCGGATTGCTTTTCCGACGCCAGCACCGAGTTCCGGCAAGCGCTTTGCGCCGAAAATGATGGCGATCAAAAGTAAGACGACAAAAATTTCCGATGCGCCGATTGAACCCATTCCGAGTACTCCTCTTGCAGTGTTCTTGCAGTGATTTGACGGTAGCGCGCAAGGCCGCGCGCGACCTAAGATTGACGCCGAAGGTAGGGTTGGTCAAGACGCGTGCTTGCGCAGAAACTGCGGCAGATCGAAGCAGTGTTTGCGAGTTTGCTGCACGTGTACGGCCCCCGTCGCACGAAATGGTTTCGTGCATTTACGTCGCAAAAACAAAGTGTCACTCGTAGGCGAAGAAAAGCGCGACGTAATGCATGGGCGAGGCGAAGTCACGAAAGGGACAAGGATGGGAATTTTCAAGGCTTACGATATTCGCGGCGTGGTGCCAGACGAGTTACGTCCCCAAGATGCCTACTGCATTGCGCGCGCTGCGGGCCGTTTTCTTGCTGCAAAGCGCATGGCCGTCGGTGCAGACGTGCGTCGTAGCTCGCCCGAGCTTAAGGCGCAGTTGATTCGTGGTTTGCAAGAGGAAGGGATTGATGTCGTGGATCTCGGCGCGATCGCCACGCCGATGCTCTACTTTGCAGTGGAAAGTCTTGGCGTCGATGGCGGGATCATGGTGACGGCGTCCCACAATCCTCCGCAGTACAACGGGTTTAAAATTTGTCGAGCGCATGCGATTCCCGTGAGCGGCGCATCGGGCCTCCAAGAGATCGAAAAGATTGCCTCAAGCTGCGCGCAGGATCCGGTGTCGCCGCGTCGTGGCTCGCTTCAGACGTACGACGTTACCGACGAATATGCGGCGCATATTTTGGCGCTGCTTCCCGAGCCTCCGTCGCTGCGCGTAGTGATCGATGCGGGCAATGGCATGGTGGCGGCGGGTTTGCGCGCCATTCTTGCGCGGCTGCCGCTCGAGGCCGAGCTTTTGTATTTCGAGCCGGACGGGACTTTTCCGAATCACGAAGCGGATCCGCTCAAGCTCGAAAATTTGCAAGATCTCATTCGTGCCGTAAAGCAAACTTCGTCGCATTTTGGTGTCGCCTTCGATGGCGATGCGGATCGCGCCGCATTCGTCGACGAAACAGGGAATCCGGTCAGCTCGGATTTGATGACGGCGATCCTGGCAAAGCCCCGTCTTGCGGCGTTTCCGGGGGGACGCGTTCTGTACGATTTGCGCTCGAGTCGCGCGACTCCCGAGGCGATCGAGGAATGGGGAGGTGTTGCAGAAATGTGTCGCGTCGGTCATTCGTTCATCAAGGCACAGATGCGCGAGTCCGGGGCGATTTTTGCGGGAGAACTTTCCGGGCATTTCTACTTTCGTTTCTCGGAAAATTTGATTGCGGACGACGGAATGGCGGCCTTCGTTTCGCTTTGCGCGGTGCTGGCGCAAGAGCAGAAGCCACTTTCTCAACTCGTGGCGCCCCTGCGTCGCTATGCGGCCAGCGGAGAAATCAACACCAAAGTGCGTGATATTCATGTGGTGCTGGCAGGCATCGAGGCGGAGCATCGAGCGCAGGCCCAAATCTCGCATCTCGATGGTTTGTTGGTTGTTTATCCCGATTGGTGGTTCAACCTGCGTGCCTCGAATACGGAGCCGGTGTTGCGGCTCAATCTCGAAGCGAACACGAGCGAAGCGATGCAAGCCAAGCGCGACGCGATCTTGACGCGCATTCATGAACTCGGCGGTGCATGATCGGCTAGGGATCGCAGGATCCATTCCGCTCACCAACGCAAGCTGACTTTCCACCGACGGAAAAAATCAGCCCTGGTTTGCGAAAGGACTCGAAAAAAGAATGGATCCGAGGCTCACTCGTGTTTGCGAGCCAGTTCTTCTTCGATGATTTTTTCGAAAGTCTTGTAGGGCTTGGCTCCTGTAAGGATGCGCCCGTTGATGACAAACGTTGGTGTACCTTGCACGCCGGACGCCTCGGCATCCGCAAAATCCTGTTCGATCTTTTTTGCAAAGCGATTTTCTTTCATACACCGACGGTATTCGGGAACGTCGAGTTTGGCGGCTTTCGCAAACTTCTCCAGATCTGCATCCGCGAGCGCGGACGTATTTTCAAAAATGGCATCATGATATTCCCAGAATTTCCCTTGTGCGCCGGCGCACTCTGCGGCGTGGGCTGCAGGCTTGGCGCGCGTGTGACCGGGGATCGCAAAGTGGCGATACACCAAACGTACTTGATCGGGGTAATTCTCCAGAATTTTCTTCAGCGTCGGATGGACGCTGAGACAAAACCTGCACTGATAATCACTGAACTCGACGATCGTCACGGGCGCATTGTCGGGTCCGCGTGTGGCACCGCGCGCAGCGACGGTGATTCGAGGTGCTTCAAGCAAGATTCGAATCTGGTGCTTGGCTTTGAGTTGTTCGACCAACTCAGCTTTGCGTTGATCGTATTTTTCCACTTCGAGGTGTTCTCGGATTTTGTCGTGCCACTGGTCGAGCGTGCCGCCAAGTGCCTCCGCATTCTTTTGATAAAAATCGACGATTTCGTTTTCGGAAATCGCGGTTCCGTCTTTGCCAAGCACATACTCTTTGGTCGATACGTCGGCCTGGCTGGCCGCTCCTTGCAGCATTCGCTCCGTAAGTAACTCCTCCAGGTATTCTCGGCGCAAATCGTACAGCTCGTATTGGTTGAGTTCTTGCACTTTGGCGTTGAAAAGTGCGTCCTTGGCCCATTCGTCGAGTTCATGGAGCGAGATCGCTTTCCCGTCGATTTCGGCAACGGGAGCCTGACTCTCTTTTGTGTTGGAAGGTGTGGTTACACTGACGCATTGAAGTGTAAAGAGTGTGCAGCATACAAGAAGGAGCGCGCGGTAGAAGCGATTCGACATGGGGACTCCGATTTCGTGGGAAGCTGAGATTTCTCTTTTGCGTGCGGAAGCCTAGTATACGCAATTCGTTTCGGAAGACTCGGATTCATTCTGCTTTACACAGGTTGATTCCTTTTCCACC
>JADFDR010000061.1 GCA_018262735.1 Geobacter sp. | reverse complement strand
CCCTGAAGCGCGTTCCTCCGAGCGAGCGACGCATTGCGCTGAGCGACGCGCTCGCCCTGCTCGATCTCTCGGCGCTGCTCGATCGCAATCCCGGCACTTTATCTGGCGGCGAACGTCAACGCGTTGCGATCGCGCGCGCACTCCTCACGAGCCCGCGCATTCTTCTCATGGATGAACCACTCTCCGGGCTTGATCTCGCCCGCAAACGCGAGTTCTTCCCGTACCTCGAACGGCTACACGACGATTTGTCCATTCCGGTTTTGTACGTCACGCACGCGCACGACGAAATTGCGCGCCTTGCCGATCACCTGCTCGTGCTCGATGCGGGCCGCATCACCGTCGCTGGCCCCTTGCAGGAAGTTCTCACTCGCCTCGATCTGCCGCTTGCTCGACACGAAGATGCGTCGGTTGTTTTCTCTGCCCGCATCGTCGCACACGACGCCGCCTTCGACCTCACACAACTCGCGTTTTCCGGCGGCACACTCTACGTGCCCGGCGCCTTGCATCCCGCACACGACGAAGTGCGCGTGCGCATCCAAGCGCGCGACGTCATCCTCTCGCGCAGCCAACCGCACGACACCAGCGTGCTCAACGTCTTCGCCGCACGCATCGACGGCATCCAGGAGCAAAGCCCGTCGCAAAGAATCGTGCGCCTCGACGCCGGCGGCACCCCACTCCTCGCCCGCATCACGCGCCGCTCCTGCGAAACCCTCGCCCTCACCGTCGGCCAAGAAATCTACGCCCAAGTGAAAAGCGTGGCGTTGGTGTAACACGAGTCACACAAAAATGTTTACATAAACGCGCCAAGCGGTGATGTTTTCATCACGAGGAGGTTTTGCGGAAAAAACAACCAAAATGCTTTCCAAGAAGACACCCTCAGGCGAACGAATAGAAACGAATGCATGAAACTAAAAAGCGTTATGCATTCGCGCGATCAAGGCGCGAGGTGCCCAGAATGACATGGAAGAGAAAGAAAAACGAAGGCGGGGTGGTGGGCCCTGGGGGAATCGAACCCTCGACCGTTGGATTAAAAGTCCACTGCTCTACCATCTGAGCTAAAGGCCCACGCGGAGGGGTTTTACAACGCTTGCGCGCCCATGTCGAGAGATTCTGCAAAAGAATCCATAACGACCTTCTTTTTGTGCCTCGACTAACGCGCGCGGAATGGATCGCTGCGTACGATCGTCTCATCGCGCCCTGGACCGACGGAAATCACATCGACGGGGATCCCGACCCACTCTTCGATTCGCGCGATGTAGCGCTGCGCCGTCTGCGGCAAATCCTCAAACTTTCGCGCTCCAGAAATATTCTCGCTCCAACCGGGTTGCATTTCGTAAATCGGTTCGGCTTGCGCAATTTCGTCGAGTGTCATCGGAAAATCGCGCACTTCTTTGCCGTTAATCTTGTAGCCGACGGCGACGGGAATCTCGGCAAATCCCGAAAGCACATCGAGCTTGTTGACGACGAGGCTCGTGAGCCCGTTCACGATCACGGCCTCGCGCAACATCACGACGTCGAGCCAACCGCAGCGTCGCGGACGTCCCGTCGTCGCGCCAAACTCGGCGCCGCGCTTGCGCAAATCTTCGCCGACCGCGCCCTTTTCTTCCGTCGGAAACGGTCCACTTCCGACACGCGTAAGATAAGCCTTCGTGATGCCGAGCACGCGCTGGATCCGCGTCGGGCCGACGCCCGCGCCGGTGCACACGGCACCCGCGACACAATTCGATGACGTCACATACGGATACGTGCCGTGATCGATGTCGAGGAAAGTTCCCTGCGCCCCCTCGAAGAGCACATTGCGTCCGGCGCAAAGCGCTTGATCGAGCACGCGTGTCGTGTGATCGATATACGGCGCAAGCTCCGCGCCCCACTTCACGGCTTGCGCATAGATCGCATCACCGTCGAGCGGTTCTTCCTTGAAGTACTCGACCAATTCGAAATTCTTGAGTTCGACGAGCTCGTCAATTTGCGCTTGAAGCCGTGCAGGATCGAGCAAATCGGCAACGCGCAATCCGCGACGTGCGGCTTTGTCTTCGTACGTCGGGCCAATGCCGCGCCCGGTGGTGCCGATCGCCGCATCGCCGCGCTTGCGTTCACGCGCGCGATCGATCCGTTGGTGCCATTCCATGATGACATGCGCTCGGCCGGATACACGAACTCGTGTCGCATCCCTGAGAATGCCGCGCTCGCGCAAGGCGTTCAACTCGGAGAGCAAAATCGCGGGATCGACCACCACGCCCGGCCCGATCAAATTCTGCGTTCCCTCATGCAAAACACCCGACGGAACAACGTGCAAAACCGTCTTCTCGCCGTTCACCACCAACGTGTGGCCGGCGTTGTTGCCGCCGTGAAAGCGCACGATGAAGTCGGCCCGGCTCGCAAGCCAGTCCACAACTTTCCCCTTGCCCTCATCGCCCCACTGAGCGCCGACCGCAACCACCGTCGACATTTAGAGTTCAACCACTTGCGCAGTGATGATGTGCTTCTGATTGCGAAGCTTTTGAACCACGGCGTCGGAACACTGACCCGAAATATTCACGAGCATCGCCGCTTCCTTGCGCTCCGGCGCAAGCGCAAGCTGCATTCGCGAAATGTTGATTCCGGCTTCACCAAGCAGTGTACCCACCATACCCACCACACCCGGCTCGTCGTGGTTGTGAATGAGCAGCGTCGTGCCCTCGGGCACCGCTTCGAGCTGGAAGTCGTCGATGCGCACGATGCGCGGCTGCTTGCCGTGAAACACCGCACCCGAAATCAGGCGATCGACACAACCGCGCACGCGCGTCGTAATCGTGCTTGTGTAATCGCTCTTCGTGCTCGACTTCGATTCAAGCACTTTGATGCCGCGCTGCTGCGCAATCACCGGCGCATTCACCATGTTCACACTCTCGGTCACGTTCTCGAGAATCCCCTTGAGCACGGCGATCGTAATCGGCGCGATATTCAAGTTCGCGACGTCACCCGCGTATTCGATCTCGATCTCGTCGATCGCACCCGCACAGAGTTGTCCCTGAAAGCGCCCGATCTTTTCGCCAAGCGCGATATAAGGTTTGATCGTTTCATAAAGCTCCGCCGAGATCGACGGCATGTTCACGGCGTTGCGCACCACGTTCTTCACGAGGAAGTCGCGCACCTGCTCTGCCACTGCGATCGCAACATTCGTCTGCGCCTGCTCCGTCGAAGCGCCGAGATGCGGCGTGCAGATCACTTTCGGGTGTAACACAAGAGGATGATCGGCCTTCGGCGGCTCTTCGACGAACACGTCGAGCGCAGCGCCGCCCACGCGACCGTCGTTCAACGCTTCGAGCAGTGCGTCTTCGTCGACGATCCCGCCACGCGCCGCGTTGATGACGAGCACGCCGGGCTTGGTCTTCTTGAAAGCTTCACGACCGAGAATCCCCGTCGTCTCCTTGATCTTCGGCACATGCACGGAGATCACGTCCGAGCGTTCGAAAAGCTCGTCGAGCGACACAAGTTCGATGTTGTTCTTGGCCGCCACCGCCGGTGCGATGTGCGGATCGTAGGCGATCACCTTCATGCCGATGCCTTGCGCGCGATTGGCGACGATGCCACCGATGTTGCCGATGCCGAGCACGCCGAGCGTGCGATCAAAAAGTTCCATGCCGGTAAATTTGTTCTTCTCCCACTTGCCGGCCTTCATCGAGGCCGTGGCTTGCGGGATGTGGCGCGCGAGCGAAAACATGAGCGAGAGCGCGTGTTCGGCGGTCGTCGTCGTGTTGCCGCCCGGAGTGTTCATCACCGCGATTCCGCGCTGCGTCGCCGCATCCTTGTCGACGTTGTCGACGCCGATGCCCGCGCGCCCCACGACGCGAAGTTTCGGCGCTGCGTCCATGACTTCTTTCGTCACCTTCGTCGAGCTGCGAATCACGAGCCCGTCGGCATCGGCAATTTCCTTGAGCAAATCCGCCGGCGAAAGACCGGGCTTATACACCACTTCGAGTTGCGGAGTTTTCTCGAGAATCTCGAGTCCTTCCGGTGAGAGTGAATCCGAAACCAAAACCTTCGGCATGAGGTATCTCCTCGATTTCCCTTGTGCAGGGCGTCAAAAATGAAACAACGGCGTGTCACCTCGGCACGCCAAAAAGGAACGAACCACGCGCGACCTTACTCGCTCAGCAACTCCGTCGCACAGCGCGTCGCTTCGCCGACCTTGAAGTTGTAACCCTTGGCCTTGAGCGCGTGTTCGATCGCCGCAATCACGGTGATCGTGTCGTAGCCATCGAAATAACCGAGATGTGCAATGCGCAGCACTTTGCCTTTGAGCTGATCTTGCCCGTCGGCCATCGTGAAGCCGAGCACCTGAATCAAGTACTTGCGCAGATCGGCACCAATTCCGTCGGGCAGATACACGCCCGTGCAAGCCGGGCTCGGCGCTTCCGAAAGCATCTTGAGTCCGATGCTCTTCATCGCTTCGCGCGTCACGTACGCGATCTTCTCGGTGCGCGCCCACGTCGCTTCAAGACCGATCTCATCGACCATGATCTTGAGCGCTTCGGCAAGCCCCATCAGCAGTGACACCGCAGGTGTGTAGGCCGTTTGATCTTTGTCGAGCGTCTTGATTTCTTTCGCGATGTCCACGTAGTAGCGCGGGCACTTCGCCGTCTTCGTAAACTTCTGCGCGCGATCCGACATCGCAATGAACGCAAGGCCCGGCGGAAGCATGAACGCCTTTTGCGAACCCGAGACCACGATGTCGAGGCCCCACGCATCCATCGGCACGTTGTATACTCCAACGGCTGTAATCGCATCGACCACCATCAAGCAGTCGTCGCGGCGTCGCACGATTTCCGCAACTTCCTTCACGGGATGGCGCGTCGCAGTGCTCGTCTCCGAAGCTTGGATATACACCGCTTTGATTGCGGGATTTTGATCGAGGGCCTTCGCAACCGCGGCCGGATCGACGGCCTTGCCCCACTCGACATCGATGCAGGTCACTTGGATGCCGAACGCTTCGCAAATCTCCGCCCAGCGCTCGCCGAATTTTCCACCGCGAATCACCAGCGCTTCGTCGCCCGGCGAAAGCACGTTCGACACCGCGGCTTCCATCGCCACCGTGCCCGAGCCCGACAAAATCACCACCGGCGACTTCGTCTGAAAAACCTGCTGCAACTTGGTGCGACACTCGCGGAAGACGGGCAGAAAATCTGCGGCGCGGTGGTTGATGATCGGTTGCGCCATTGCAAGACGAACGCGATCGGGTACGGGAACGGGACCCGGAGTAAACAGACGACGTTTCAACAAGCGAACTCTCCTCGTTCAAGTGGCCTTGCCGGCCTGAGTAATCTCGATGGCTTTTTGAATGGCTGGTGTCGCGCCGACTTTCTCGATCGCGTTTTCGAAGCGCCGCGCGCGATGATTTTTGAGCGCAAAAAAGACCGCACGCTCATAACTCCTCGAAAACAAACTGTTTTTCTCGGGGGATTTCGGCGCGCAGATTGTGCCCGACGGCTCTCGGAGTGTCAACATTTCCCCCGCGCTTTGCGGTCGCAGCCCATTGATCTTTGCACACCAACACACACTCGATCTCGAAATAATTCCAATGCAAGGATCGACGCGACGGCAATGCACATGGATCTCGACACGTGCCAATCGCCGAACGACTCCGGCTCATTCGAGAGGGGAAATAAAAAACGTTCGCAAAGGCCCGGACTTCACGAAACCCGCGGCATGCAAACAACAAAAAGCACGGTGACACGATTCGAAATGAATCCGCGGACTTGGGCTTGCAACAATTCACCGAGGTGCAACCTTGCATCGCCATGTCTCCCACATCGACATCCTCTTCTGCGCCGCAACCCCTTCCGCCATCGCTCGCAATTGCAACGCGCGGCCCGCTCGACGCAACGGTGGAATGTCCGGGCTCGAAGAGCATCACCAACCGCGCGGTCGTGATCGCTGCGCTCGCAAAGGGCGAAACGATCCTCGAAAGCCCGCTCGAGAGCGAAGACACCTGGGCGATCCGCAACGCGCTCACTTTGCTTGGCGCGAAATTTCACTGCGACGCGGCAAGCTGGCGAATCGAAGGCACGAATGGCGCACTCACGACTCCGACGCAAACGCTCGACGCCACGGCCTCGGGCACCGCTGCGCGCTTTCTTACGGCGGTCGCGACGCTTGCGCCGGGTCCGAGCGTGCTCGACGGAACGGCACGAATGCGCGAACGCCCGATCCAAGATTTGGTCGATGCGCTGATCTCGCTTGGCGCAAAGATCGACGTCACGGGCCAGAACGGTTGCCCGCCGCTCCACATCCACGGCGGCGGCCTGCACGGCGGCCGCGTCACCGTCGATGCAAGTCGCTCGAGCCAGTATGTCTCGGCGCTCTTGCTCTCTGTGCCCTACGCAAAACAAGACGTTCGCATTCGACTCAAAGACAGCATTTTGGTGTCACGTCCTTATGTCGATGTAACACTGCACTGCATGCGCGAGTTTGGCGCTGAAGTTTCGTGGACTGCCGACGGAGAAATCTGCGTGACGGCAGGTGCGACCTACACCGGCCGCCGTTTTGCGATCGAACCCGACGCTTCGACGGCGGCGTATTTCTTTGCAGCAGCGGCGATCGCCGGCGGACGCGTGCGCGTGCTCAACATCCCGGCCAATTCGGCGCAAGCCGATCTGCGTTTGCTGCGCATCTTCGAATCGATGGGCTGCAAAGTCACGCGCGGTACCCACTTCATCGAAGTGCAAGGCCCGACGGGCACGCTGCGCCCGATCGACGTCGATATGAATGAAATGCCCGACGGTGTGCTCGCCGTCGCCGTCACGTGTTTGTTTGCAAACGGACGCTCCGTAATCCGCAACGTCGGCAATCTGCGCATCAAAGAAACCGATCGCTTGGCCGCGCTCGAAACCGAACTGCGCAAACTCGGCGCGCAGGCCGAGGCCGGCAAAAACTCGCTCGTGATCGAACCCGGCTCGCTGCACGGCGCCGAAATCGACACCTACGACGATCACCGCATGGCCATGGCGTTTGCGCTCGCGGGCTTCAAAATCCCCGGCGTCGTGATTCGAAATCCAAGTTGTGTCGCAAAATCTTGGCCTGAGTATTTCACCGCTCTTGAAAAACTCGGAGCATGATCTTTCGGAGCCTCTGATCCATTCCGCCCCACGAACGCGAGTTGACTTTCCACCGACGGAAAACATCAGCCATGGTTTGCAAAAATACTCGAAAAATGGAGTCGATCCGAAGCTCCTTTCCTCGATCGTGCAAGTTCGACAGGGAGTGTTGCGCGTGAGGACAACCACACCGAAAAACACCGAACCGCGCGGCTGCCGCGTCGTCGCGCAAAATCTCACGCGACACTTTGGCGATCACGTTGCGCTCGACGGCTTGAATCTCACGATCGAGCCCGGACAAACACTGGGCTTGCTCGGTGCGAACGGTGCCGGCAAAACGACCTTCATCCGGCTCGTCACCGGCTACTTGATGCCAAGCGCCGGCGAAGTGCAGATCGATGCGTATTCTCCGACGAAAAATGCCAAAGAAGTCCATGCCAAAATCGGTTACGCCGCCGAAACCTCGCAACTCTATGCGGATCTGCGCGTACGCAGTTTCTTGCGCTTTGCGGGCGCGATTCGCAGCATCCCGCGTGCAAAACTCGAAACGCGCATCGATGCCATTTTGCAGCAATTCCAACTCGAAGACGTGCAGAAGCGGCTGATCGGGCATCTCTCGAAAGGCTACAAGCAACGCGTGACACTCGCGCAAGCCTTCCTACACAATCCAGAGTTACTCATCGTGGACGAACCCACGAGCGGCCTCGATCCCGTGCAACAAGAAGAAGTCTGCAATCTGCTGCGCACTTCGCAGGGCGAACGCACGGTGATTCTTTGCACGCACAACCTGAACGAAGCGCGAATGCTCTCCGACCGCATCGCGGTTTTGCACCGCGGAAGACTGGTCGCCGAAGGAACACCGGAAAGTGTCTTGCAACACGAAAGCGCATCCGGATTGTTTCGCGGACAAACCCTGCTCGGCGCGCACCCCTCCGTCGACAACGCGGCACCTCGGGAGAATGCGTAATGTCCTTCCATCGCCTGCACCATCTCGTCCGCAAAGAACTGCTGGTGCTTTTCGGCTCGCCGGTGGCGTATCTCACGCTGGCGTTAATCAGCTTGATCACGAGTCTGCTTTTCTTCGATCTCTTGCGCGACTACAACCAAGTGCTCTTTCTCTACACTTCGAACACGATGCGTGGCTTTGAGCTTGGCACGATTCCGGCCTACATCAACATCCGCGATCAAGTCTTTGTTCCTCTCATGTCTCAGCTTGGCGGCGCGCTGATCGCGATCATCCCGTTGATCACAATGCGCGTCTTTGCGGAAGAAAAAACTCAGGGCACGCAAGAGTTTTTGCTCACGACCGAACTTTCCGACACCGAGATCGTGCTCGGAAAATTCGTCGCGACTTTTCTCTTCGCCGCGCTTCTCGTCGGTGTGAGCTTCGTATATCCGGCCGCCGCAATCGTGCGCTCGGGGCTTGGCGTAGGCCATCTCTTTGCAGTGTATATCGGGCTTTTGATGCTTACCTTCGGTTTGGCCGCGATCGGACTTGCCTGCTCCGCCTTGGCTTCGAATCAACTCGTGGCGGCGGTTTCGGCCTACGCCGTCGCGTTTACGTTCTACGATTTTTCGTGGGCAAACGCGTTCGTGAACGAATGGACAGGCGCCTTGCTCGGCGCCATCAGTTTGCTGCCGCACTTCACGAGCTTTGCCTCGGGCTTGATTTCGTTCGCCGACATCGCCTTCTTTGCAAGTGTCACCGTTTTAAGTATGGCGATCGCAAGGCTCTCTCTCGACTTGGTGAGGATTCGCTGAGATGCGGGCACTGACACTTCTTGGTTTCATCGCATTGGCCTTCGGACTCGGCGCACACTACGCCACGGGCGATTTTGGATTGTTCAGTGCGCTGAATCTGGCGGCGGGCGCCCTACTCTTGATCGCTGCAAGCATACGCAGCATCGCTACCATGCAACGCGCCACCACCACTGCGGGTCGGCGCATTCTCATCCGACACTTTGCTGTGATTCTCGGCGTCCTCCTTTTCAGTGTTGCCGTCGAACGCGGTCTTGCGCTGCGCGGCGCAAATCTCGACCTCACTCCGACACGCGATTTCGAGTTGTCCCCCGCCACCCTGCAAACGCTCGCCGATCTTCCGGGCGAAATCGACGTTACGCTCTTCTATACGCTTGGCGATCCGCGCATCGAGCGCACGCGCCTCTTGCTCCAAACCTTTGCGCAACACGGTCCACTTCGTCTGCACGAGCGCGACATCGAGCACGCAAGCGACGCGCTCGAACATTTCGAACTCGGCTCCTCCAATTCTGTCGCCTTCGAACTCGGCGAACGCTTTGAAACGACCACGTATCCGACGGAAGGCACACTCCTCGAGTGTCTCCTTGCGCTTCGCGTGACGCGCGATCGCGTCATTTATCTTGCAACAGGCGAGGGTGAATACGACTTCAAGAGCGCGGAACCGAGCAACGGATTTTCCGGCCTTGCTCAGGCGCTCCAAAACGAAGGCTTTCGTCTGAAAGAATTGATGATGGCGGCGACGACACAAATTCCGGACGATGCCGCACTCGTACTTTTTGCTTCGCCGCAACATTCCTTGCGCGACGTCTCCGTGCAAGCACTGCGCGAATATCTTGCACGCGGCGGCAACTTGCTCGTGTTGCAAGATCCGGGTTTCACGAGCGGCCTCGAACCCCTCTTGGGCGAATACGGCATCGAACTTCCCGACGGCATCCTCCTCGATCCTGCATCCGCTCCGATGCAAGACACCGCGAGCGGCAGCAACCCGATCGTCACGCTGTACACGCAACACCCCGCAACACGAGGCCTGAATGCGCGCACAGCGACACTTTTCCGTGG
>JADFDR010000060.1 GCA_018262735.1 Geobacter sp. | reverse complement strand
CAAAAAACCCGCGAATGTCCGCGCAGCAACGCCGATTCAAACGACACAATTTGGGAACAAGTACATTTGCTTTGATTGCCAGGCAAAATTTTATGACCTCAATCGACCGGATCCGATTTGTCCGAAGTGCGGCGCGAACCAGCACTGGATGCCGAAAGGCGAAGTCATCAAAGCGCCGAAGAAGAAGCCTGCCGAGAAAAAATCGCGCGCAATGAGCACTTTTTATGATGATGACGAGGTTGCCAGCGAAGAAGTCGACACAAACCCGAAGGATGGCGATCTCGGTTTCGAAGACGAATTCCTCGACGAAATGAGCGATGAAGAAGTCACCGAGGAAGAAGAAGAACTCTAAGCGACCTCGATCCATTCCCTTTTTCGAGTATTTTCGCGAACCAGGCCCGGTGTTTTCCGTCGGTGGAGACTCAACTCCGCATTTCGAAGGCGGGATGCATCGGGGCTTCCTGCGTTTTCTTGCTCAATGCGCCCAAGCGAAATGTGGCGTACAAGGAATGCCTCGCTCGCCCTTCCTTGTACGTCTTTTTCTCGCGCCTTCTTTCCGCGACGAGTTGATCTTTTTTGTGTAGGCCGACCCGCTTCGCGTTCAATACAGCGTGCGATAAACATGCAAGCTGCGTAAGACGCGTTTGACGTAGCCCTGAGTTTGCGCATACGGAATCAATTCGACCCACTCGTCGTCGTCGGTGCCTGCGTAGTCTTTGATCCAGGTCGCAACGGCTTCCGGTCCCGCGTTGTAACTGCCGATCGCCGCCGAAGCGCGACCCTGGAAGCGCAACGTAAGTTCATTCAAGTAGAAGGCACCAAGCTCGATATTGGTTTTCGGCTGAAATAAATCTTCGGGCTTAAAATTTTCGTGATCCGTTTTGAGAGCGAGCCGCGCACCGGTCTCAGGCATGATTTGAAGCAAGCCACGCGCACCCGCCGACGAAACGACGCGAGGCCGATAACCGCTTTCTTCGCGCATGATGGCATACACCAAAGCGCTGTCGATCTTCGCGTGTTCGGGAAGAGAATCGTTCACGAACTCGGCATAGGCTTGGGGCCATGCAAACCACCATGCTGCTTCCTGTCCGGGTTGTGCGCCGTAGCGTAGTGCCTGTTCATAACTTCCCAGGATGATTTTTTGCGCCGAAGCGTAATCGTCGATGTCGCTGTAAAAGCTCGCCAGGCGCAACCGATCGTCGAGCCCTCGCGCTTCGCGTTTCAAATTTGCGAGTTCGAAGCGAAGATCGTCCTCGAGCCCCGCCTCGAGCAGGATGCGAATTCGCTCGATCGGAGTGGCCGGAAGCGCAGCGATTCCGACGGAAAGCGGCCGCGGCTTTGCGAGTGCGACGCGCGCCGTCTTGCGAATGCGCTCGGCTGCCCGCCACCCGTAGTAAGAAAGTGGTGCTTCGCGAACGATTTCAATGAAGATGCGTTGCGCTTCCCAGAAGTTGTTCTCGGCCTCCATCGAACGCGCCGTCCAGTAGCGTGCTTGCAATTTTTCCGTCGGTGACGGAGCAATCGCAGCGAGCATTGCAAAATGCTTGCGCGCTTCGGTGCCATTGCCAGCGCGATAGGCCATCCATCCAAGTTTCCAGCGCGCTTCCACGCGATACTTGGAATCTCCATCCGCTTCGGCAACGGCTTGGTAATGGCGCGCGGCGTCCTCGAGGAGGCCACGTCCCTCGTACAATGTGCCGACGAGATAATGCGCTTCGAGGCGAATGGAAGGATGGGTAGCGCGCGCACTGAGATCTTCAAAACCGCGTATCGCATCTTCTACGGCACCCGAACGCGCGAGCGATCGCGTGTACCAAAATTCGCTGTTCTCGTCGTGCGTACGCCATTGCGCGAATGTCGCGAGGGCTTCGGGATAGCGGCGCAACTGAAACAGGCATTGTGCACGCTGCCATTCGGAGTGACTCTTTTCGGTGTCGGGAAGGCCTTTGCCGAGAGCCGCGTCGTACGATGCAAGCGCTTCGCCACTCCAGCCTTGTGCAAAGAGATTGTCGGCATGGCGCAGATCGTCTTGCGCGGTGCGTAGTGAGCCAAGTCGTTTTTCGAAGAATTGCAAGCGTTCGTCGGCGCGCTTGGCTTCGGGTTGCGTCGGATATTGCAACCACAAATCACGATAGGTTTGCGCGGCACTTCCCTCTTCTCCGCTCGCTTCGAAGGCTTGCGCGACATGCAACAAGAGTGTGGCGCGCAGGCCTTCGTCTTGAGGTGCCGCACTCAGCGCAAGCAACCAAGCGTCACGCGCACCATGCACATCTGAAACTTTTTGGTGTACATTGGCCAGGAGTTCGTAAAAGCGAAAGCGCAAGATCGACGAAGCATGGCGCGTTGCGGCCGCCGAAAGAAATTCTTGTGCTGCCTGCCACTCTTGCGCCGCCACCAGATCGCGCGCATAGAGCAAATCTGCGTAATCGGCGATCTGCGGTTGGCGCACCGCAAGAAGTTGCAAAAGAGAACGCATCCGGGTTCGGTCGTCGCGATTCTGTGCTTCCACGGCAAGACGCAAAACAAGCCCCGGACGTGCGATCAAATCCGCATCGGACGCGTGCAACGTGGAAGCATCTTGTGCAAGTGCGGAAGTTGCGAACCACGTTGTGATGCCAAAGCAAAGCCAAGCAAGAATGCGTCGTCGATGCGATTTCCCGCACACGCGTCGAGTTGGCGTGCAGAAATCAAAACTCCGTCGCTGCGCGCAAAAGTTGCGCGAGAAAACATGCACGCGCCGGACAATCGTGGCCGCGAAATTCATTGAGACCCGAAACTCCCTCGGTTAGGCTGGCGGTACTTTGCAAAATTTCTCACGAACCTTGCAGTTTGTCGCGTTCTTTCTTGCCCTCTTCTCCGCAAGTTGCGGACGTGCGCAAAACGATTCCGTTGCGACGGGGCCTGCAGCAGATGCGCCAAGTCGTAGCGCGCAACACGCGCCTGCAGTCGGTCTTTGGGTGCTTTGCGAAGGCTCACAACGCATTCTCGAAAATCCAGAACGCTTTCCCGCGCTCTTTGCAGATGCAAAGGCCCTCGGTGCAACCGACATCTTCGTGCAAGTCTATCGAGGAGGTCGTGCTTGGTTCGATTCTTCTTTCGCCGACGCAACACCTTACGTCGCAATGACGAATCAGCACGGCTTCGATCCTTTGCAGAAGTTGATCGACGATGCGCATGCGGCGGGATTTCGTGTCCACGCGTGGGTCAATGTTTTTTCGCTTGCGCAGAATCGCAATGCGCCGATCCTGGCCTCGGTGGGTCGACAAGCCGTGCATGTCGATCGCAAGGGGCGTTCGATCCTCGATTATCCAGCATTCGAAATTCCAGCTCCGGATCGCGAGTATCTGCGCATGGGCACACCTGGGATTTACCTCGATCCCGGCGCGCCTGGCGTGCGTGACTATCTGGTGAAAACATTTTCGGAACTCATCGCGCGCTATCCCGGACTCGATGGTTTGCATTTCGATTACATCCGTTATCCCGACGTGTTGCCATTCGTGCCGGGATCACGCTTTGGTGTAGGGCTCGACTTCGGATACGGCGACGCTACGCGTGCGCGTTTTCAGACGGAAACCGGGCTTGTGTCACCGTTTCGCGACGATTTGCGCAATGCGAACCGCTGGGATCAGTGGCGCCGCGACCAGGTGACGGCACTCGTTCGCGAAGTGCGTAGCGCAGCAAAGCCCGTCCATCCGTCGCTACAGCTTTCGGCGGCCGTTTGGGCCTACCCGGACATTGGGTATCTCGCGCTCTATCAAGATTGGCGGACTTGGCTCGACAAGGGCTGGCTCGATTTCGCAGTGCCGATGCTTTACAGCGTCGACGACACTTTGCTCCAGCATCGCGTGCGCGAATTTGCCTCCGCACCGCAATCGACACAGATTTGGGTCGGTCTTGGAACGTACCTTTTTGCCGAGAATCCTTCGCGCGCCGTCGTACAAATCAAAGCCGTGCGCGATGCACGCGCAGCGGGTTATGCCCTCTTTTCCTGGGATTCGATCGCCGAGTCTCCCAAACTAAAAGCCACGCTGATTCGCGAAGCTGCGCAAAATGCCGACACGCACGAATGAACGCGAGCAAAGCGCGCCGATGGATCTTGCGGCGTTCGACTATGAGCTTCCGTCGGAATGCATTGCACAGCATCCGTGGGAGCCGCGCGATCAAGCACGCTTATTTGTGTACCATCGCATCACGAAACAAGTAACCCATGCGCTTGTGCGCGATCTGCCCTCTTTTCTGAATGCAGGCGATCTCCTCGTCGCCAACGCAAGTCGCGTCGTGCCGGCACGGTTGCGCGGCAAGAAACACAGCGGCGGAGCGGCCGAAGCCCTCTTGCTCGAAAAGGTCGAGGGGGGCTCGGCTTGCTATCGCGCACTCGTCGGTTGCCGTGGAAAATTGCGCGTCGGGCTCGAGTTGGAATTCGAAGGTGAAGTCGCATCACAACTCGAAGCAAAGGCAAGCATGTCGTCGCCGGATGCCGCACCCTCGAACCACAGGCTGCGCCTTGCTGCGAAAATCATAGAACTCGGTGAGCGTGGCGAAGTCATACTCGAGTTCGATTCTGAAATTTCACCGTATGCCATCGGCGAGATGCCGCTCCCTCCCTACATTCATCGCAGCGCTCCCGAGCGCGAAGATGTGGAGCGCTACCAAACTCTTTTTTCGCGCACACGAACGCCGGAGCCAAGCGCAACCCACTTCGCCAACACGGTCGGTTCTGTCGCGGCTCCGACGGCCGGCCTGCATTTCACCGAGGCTCTGCTGCAGGCGCTCGCGGCAAAATCGATCGAACACGAAAAAGTGTTACTCCATGTCGGTCCCGGCACGTTTCGGCCTCTCGATGTGGAAACTCTGCGTCGAGGTGAGTTGCACGAGGAAAGTTTCGAGATTTCGCAAAAAACTTCGGATGCCATCGCGCGCGCGCGACGGCGCGGTGGGCGCGTCGTTGCGATTGGCACGACAACGACGCGGGTCCTCGAATCGCAAGCGCAAGGCGAAGGCCTCGTGCGCGCCGGCTGCGGTGCGACCAAAATCTTCCTCTATCCGGGCTACCGCTTTCGCGTGGTCGATGCACTGCTCACGAACTTCCACTTGCCGCGCTCGTCGCTCTTGCTCTTGGTCGCTGCATTTGCGGGTCGTGAAGAAATCCTCGAATGTTATGCGCAGGCCATTCGCGAAGGCTATCGGTTTTACTCCTACGGCGATGCAATGTTGATTCTTTGATCATGCAAAACGGTTTTTCTTTTTCGATTCCTACTCAGGACGGTGTCGCGCGCACCGGAACGCTCTCTACACCGCATGGTGACGTTTCGACGCCTGCCTTCATGCCCGTTGCTACGTTTGGTGCCATTCGTGGTGTCGGCGCCGAAGACATGGAGGCGCTCGGCGCACAAATTTTGCTCAGCAACACCTACCATCTTCATGAACGTCCGGGAGAAGCCGAAGTGGCTGCACTTGGCGGGCTACACGGATTTACGACGTGGCGCGGCCCTTGGTTGACCGACAGCGGAGGGTTCCAGGTCACTTCGCTGAGTGCGCATGCCAAGGTTTCCGAGGAAGGCGTGGCCTTTCGTTCGACGCTCGATGGCAGTGCGCGCTTGCTCACGCCGGAAAAGGCCATCTCGATCCAGGAATCGCTTGGTTCGGATATCGCCATGGTGCTCGATGAGTGTTTGCCCGCCGTGGATGCGGCAAGCGACGCGACGCGGCGCACAGCGGATGAAACCAAAATGCGTATGGCCATGGATCGCACCCTGCGTTGGGCCGAACGCTCGCAGAAGGCGCGGCGCAAAATCGATCAAGCTGTTTTTGGAATCATTCAAGGCGGGATCGATCCAGCTCTGCGTGCGACGAGTGCGCGGCACACCGCGGCGCTCGCTTTCGACGGCTACGCGCACGGCGGACTCGGGCTCGGCGAATCGCGCGAGCTTCGAAGTGAAATGATTTTGCGTGCGCATGAAAACCTGCCCACCGCTGCACCGCGCTATTTGATGGGCCTTGGCAGACCGGAAGACATCGTGCTCGCGATCGAATGCGGCGTCGATCTTTTCGACTGCGTGGTGCCGACACGCAATGGGCGCCACGGCGTGCTCTTTACCGATGCTGGCGTGTTGAATGTAAAAAATGCGCGCTTTCGTACCGACGCTCGTCCTCCCGATGAAAACTGCGATTGTCCGGCCTGCACGCGCTATTCGCGCGCATATCTACGGCACTTGTTGCAAATCGGAGAGATGCTTGGCGCGCGCCTCGCTTCGCTACACAATGTAAGGTTTTATCTACGTCTCATGCAGCGTGCACGCGAAGCGATCGCGCGCGGCACGTTTCGCGAGTTCAAGCAAAAAGTGCTCGACTCCTCGCAAATTCGTCTCTGACCTACTCTTTTGCGTGTCGAGTAACTGAGAGTTCAGAAATTCCTTGAAGGGCAACGCATGCGCCGGAAAGCGGCCCACGCCGATCTCCGAGCGCCGAGGGCACGATGCGAAAGCTGTCTGCCAGCTCTGCCCAAACTCGAGCTCGTGTTTTCGCGCGAAGGGGTTCGAAGCAAAGCGCTTCCCCCGCTGCCGTCGGAATCGTTCCGAGTACGATGACTTCCGGCGCAAACGTAAAGACAAAATTCGCCAAACCTTTGGCAAGAAAATCGTTGAAGCGCTCCATCTCTTCGAGCGCAAACGCATCGCCCTCTTTCGCTGCTGCGACCAGATGTTTTGCAGAAATGGCATCACGCGCGCCTGCGAGTTGGCAAACACGACTGGATTTGGAGGCAATCGCACGCAGTCGACGTCCGAGATTTGCGCCTCCTACATACGCTTCGAGGCAACCGCGACGACCGCAACCGCAAAGTTCGCCCTGCCAATCGAGAACGGTATGCCCAAGCTCGCCCGCATTGCCGGCGACTCCTGCGTACGGCGCGCCATTGAGAACAAGCCCTGCTCCAACTCCCGTCGACATCGTCAAGTAGATTGCATGTTGCGCTCCCCGCGCCGCGCCCCATTGCCACTCCGCGAGCACCGCCGCGTCCGCGTCGTTTGCAAGAAAAACCGGCAATCCCGTCGCTGTTTGCAAAAAATCGCGCACGGGAAATCGCGTCCAACTCGGAATATTTACCGCGCGAAGCAAAACACCGCGCGTAGCATCAAGCGGCCCTGGCGCAGCAACACCGACGGCGGAGATCGAAAGCCCATGCGTATCTCGTGCCCTCTCGCGCAAAGACTGCACCTCGGCGACGATGCGCTGCATATCGTTTTCGACGCTGTCCGTTGCGTCCGTCGGACGCTGGCTTTCGCAATACAGGTGACCCGCTGCATCGCTTACAGCGTATGCGATCTTCGTCCCGCCGATGTCGATTCCAATCACCGCCGTACGCAGAGTAGATTTTTTCTCGAACATGCTTGCGTTCCTTGCACATCGTCTCAGGCTGTTGGCACTTTTGCACCGCATTGCGAGTCGATGCAAGCCTTGCTTGCTTCCGTGCCGGAAAATCCGTGATGTCGTGCGAGATCTGCCGATGCGAGCGTCCAACCGAGGGTGATCCATCCGACGCACAAAACGAACGACGCCGACGCTCCGACGATGCGCGACGAGGAGTAGCGCAAACATCATCTTTGGGGTTTCTTTTGCATACGCCTCGGAATAGGATCGGGAGCAAGCGACACTTTTGATTGAAATGCTTCCACGGCAAGATGCATATTCCTCCAACGGTCATCCATCCACCACGAGATCCAGCATAAAATCCATCATGAAAGGAAGTCCCGTGTTTCAGCCTTTTTGTCGAATGCGCGCCCTTTGTTCCAGCGTCATGATTTTGAGTTTTCTTTCGGTTTTCACGGGTTGCGCGAGCATGTCCAATGTGGCGACCAAAACCGAACAATTCGATACCGCCCAACTTGAGTACACACAAATGATACGTTGGGGACGATTTGATGACGCCACAGTCTGGGTTGCAGAAGACGCGGCAGAAGAGTTTCTCGCCCAATCTGCCGCGCAGGAGAACTTGCGTGTTACCGACTACAAGGTTCTTCGCACCAATCTCAACAATACCGAGTGGACTGCGACGGTCATCGTTCGTTACGAACTGCATCTCCTGGATCAATTGATCAACAAAACCGTCACGGAGAAGCAGAGCTGGCAATTCAACACAACGGCGAACCGCTGGGAAGTGAATACGAATCTTTTCGAAGTCATCGGAGAGGCGCTAAAACAACACTGATTTGAAATCTTGCGCCGCAGCCAATCTCCGACGGAGGAATTCCGATGCGTTTCTTTGCTTGTTTCGTACTTCTGATGCTTCCCCTTTTCGTCGCTTCTGCGGGGCACGCCGCAACCGACGAAGGCGCAGATCGCGCTCGTTGGCGTCAAGAATTTATGACCGCACGCGCGGCTCTCGTCGCAGCACAAGAAGCATTGCAGGAAGCAAAAACCGCTCAATCGAGGCAACGGAATCGCGATTTTCCGAGTGGGAAAGCGAAATATGCAATCAACCAAGCTGTGGTTGATGCGAAAGAGAAAGTCGAAGCGGCCGAAGCGGCCTATTTGCAACTGTTCGAGCGCGCGCACAAAGAAGGCGCACAGCCGGGTTGGTATCGCGATTTCGAGGATGAACTGCCGACGCTCACTTATGCAGAAGAGTCGGACGCCGAGACCCAGTTTCCCGAAGAGATGCAACCCTCGGACGAAGGCAGTGCGCCACCCGGCGACGGAAACAATGCTCCGAGTGCGCCCGCCGACACGGGTGGCAACGGTGCACTCGATGAACCCGCACCCAAGGAAGATGTGGATGCCTCCGATCTTCCTTCCGACGAAGACATGGGACCCGAGGACGTCGAGGCGACGGGGCATGGCACCGACGAAATCGCTCCATAAACTATTGGTTGACACGCTTGCTCCGAACGCATAGCTTTGCGCCGATTTTGTTGCGGGGTAGAGCAGTCTGGTAGCTCGTCGGGCTCATAACCCGGAGGTCGTCGGTTCAAATCCGGCCCCCGCTACCAAGATAAAAGGGCTCGCGAATTTTCTTCGCGAGCCCTTTCGATTTGCGAGCCAAGCACACACTTGCATCGACGGTGCAGCATCGAGTTTCTTACTGCGTGAGTGGCACCAAGCGAAGCTCGACACGGCGGTTTTGTTGCCGTCCTTCTGCAGTGTTATTCGATGCGACCGGCGAGTTGAAGCCCATCCCTGCCGTCGAGATGCGTTGATACTGAATTCCTTGCGCCGAGAAATAAGAACCGACACTCGATGCACGACGTTCCGAGAGCTGCTGGTTGTGTTCTGCCGAGCCTGTGTTGTCGGTGTGCCCCGTAATTTCGAGAATGGTCTTGTTGTATTCCTTGAGGACCGACACGACGGAGTTCAATACCGGATAAAAGTCCGAGCGAATGTCTGCGCTGTCCGTCGAAAAAGTAATGTTGCCCGGCATGTTGAGAATGATTTCATCCCCAACGCGAGTGACACTTACGCCTGTCCCCTGCAGTTGTTCGCGAAGCTTTTTTTCCTGTACGTCCATGTAGGCACCCACGGCACCGCCGGCAAGAACACCAATGCCCGCACCGATCGCAGCGCGCTTGCCACGATCGCGGCTTCCGCTCAGTGCACCGACGGCGGCGCCCGCCGCAGCGCCGATCATCGCGCCCTTCGCAGTGTTCGAGACTTTGCTTTCGCCGGTATAGGGATCCGTCGTACAGCTCGCAAGAAATCCGACCATCACGACGACGGCCATTGCACGCATTCGGAAACGAGAATTTTCGATCATGAACAACTCCTTTGGGTGAGAGGCTACTCTAACGCCAATGCAAAATTAGCGTCAAATAAATGCAAACCCAATCGACGCGAAAGCAGCATAGACTCTTGAAGAGCAAAGCCCGCGGCGTTTACTATCGGGCAGCTCGACGCCTTGGCAGGATGTGACACATCCTCCACCGACGCTGTTCAAAAATTTCAAAAGAACGAGGAAAACAAAACTCAAGTGAT
>JADFDR010000005.1 GCA_018262735.1 Geobacter sp. | reverse complement strand
CCAACGGTGCGTCGGCGGTCTATCTCGGCAATGGCTGGGTGATCAGCGCGACCCACGTCAGCACGACGGCGAACATCATCTTGGGCGGCGTTTCGTACAGTCGCGACATGAGCACGCTCACGCCGATCATGACCGATCTCTCAACGCAATCCGACATGCATCTCGTGAAAATCATCGGTGACCCAGGCTTGCCTTCCCTGACACTTTCGAGCATGCAGCTCGATTTCACGGATCCGTTGCTTCTGATCGGGCGCGGTGAAAATCGACAGGCCTCGCTTTTTTATTACGACCTCGGTTTCAATGAAGTTACGCCCCCACCGCCGGCTGATTACGCAGGATACAAGTGGGGTGGTAGCGGAAGGACGATGCGCTGGGGCACGAACAACATTTCGTCACTCGATGTGTTGTTGCCCGGTCCGGGTGGGCGGCTTACGGTGAGTTACGGTGCAGTTTTCAGCGACACGAATGGTGCGACTTCCGAGGCGACTGCGGTCAATGGTGATTCCGGGGGCGCCGTTTTTTCCAAGGCAAGCGGAAGCTGGGAGCTTATCGGGATTCTGCTTTCGCGAGACATTTATCCGAATCAGCCTACTTCGGGCGTGAGCGTGTATGGCAATGAAACCTATTTTGGCGATTTGTCGTTCTATCACGATCAAATCATGTCGATCGTGCCGGAGCCGAGCACGGCGCTTCTTCTTGGTGTAGGGCTGATCGCGCTCGCAAGCCGCCGTCGCGCTGTTTTGTAGCGCGCAAGAGCGAGCATTCCTTTGCGCAAGCGAGTTCTTCCTCTGCGCGTGCGAACAAGCGATCGAGAGCATCGCGAAGATTGCATCTGCGATAGGGCATAGGGAGGCCCGGATTGTTTTCGCTTTCGGAATGCGAGTTGATTTTTCCACCGACGGAAAACATCAGCCCTGGTTTGCGAAAATATTCGAAAAAGGGAATGGATCCGAGGTTCCATCGGCGTTTTGTGATCTACACTTCTTGACCGGTTCGGTCCTGGAACCAAGATCCGAAAAAATTTCTGCGGAGAGTGCATTGGCCAAGTCGAAAGAAAAAGATCTGTACGCCGTGCTCGGCGTTGCACGCGATGCGAGCGAGGATGAGATTCGCAAAGCGTATCGCAACCTCGCGCGTAAATATCATCCGGATCTCAACCCCGACGATCGCGTGGCAGAAGAGCGCTTCAAAGAAATTTCACAGGCTTACGAAGTGTTGTCCGACACAAAAAAGCGTCAAAACTACAACGAGTTTGGTGCACATGCGCTCGATCCCAATTTCAATGCCGAGGCGGCGCGCGCCGCGCAACACTCCTTTCGCGGCGGCGCAGGCATGGGCGGTGATTTTGCTTTTGGGAACATGGACGATGCTTTTCAGCATGTTTTTTCGCGCGGAGGTCGCGGGCGCGGGCGCGGGAATGGTGGCTATGCCATGCGCGGGGCGGATACAGAAGTCGCATTGACGCTCGACTTTTTGCAAGCGGCGCTCGGCGGCGAACAGACGTTTCAATTGCAGCGCCCGTCGCTCGATGGATCGTTCAAGCTCGAAAGCGTGACGATCCGGATTCCGCCGGGAGTGGGCGACGGTGGCGTGTTGCGGATTCCGAAAAAAGGCGGCGAAGGTTTTGGCGGAGGACCGTCCGGCGATTTGCTGGCCGAGATTCATGTGCGCCCGCATCGTGTGTTTCGCCGCGAGGGACGCGACGTGTACTTCGATCTTCCGATTGCACTCCAAGAAGCGTTGTTCGGCGCAAAACTCGAAGTACCGACGCTCGACGGACGCGCGATGCTGAGCGTGCCGCCGGGTACGAGTAGCGGACAAAAGCTTCGTCTGCGCGGCAAAGGAATTCCGAGCGCGTCCGGCAAGAAGCCAGGCGATTTGTATGCGCTGGTTCAAGTGCATGTGCCGCGCGGTCTCGACGATGAGACGAAGCGTAAACTCGAAGAGTCGCTACCCGCCGCACCGCACGATCTTCGGAGCACGCTCTTTGACTGAGCGACGTGCCTCTTTCGCATCGTTTTTCGGTGAGCCAAACTGGGCGCGCGTGGAATACCGTCGGAGGGAGTGCGCATGAAGAGTTTTCGCAAGACGCTTACGTTGATGATTCCGGATCGGATGGACTTCCGAAACATCACGCCCGAAGTCGAAGCAGCGGTGCGCGAGAGCGGTGTGCGTGAAGGGCTTTGCCTGGTCAATGCCATGCATATTACGGCAAGCGTTTTCATCAACGACGACGAACCGGGTTTGCATCAGGATTACAAACGCTGGCTCGAGAAGTTGGCGCCCTTCGACGCGAGCCCGAAGACCTATCATCACAATCGCACCGGCGAAGACAACGGCGATGCGCACCACAAGCGTCAGATCATGGGGCGTGAAGTCGTCGTTGCGATCACCGACGGACAACTCGATTTTGGGCCTTGGGAACAAATCTTCTACGGCGAATTTGACGGCAATCGTCCGAAGCGAGTCTTGATCAAGATTCTTGGTGAGTGAAGCAATATTGTGTAGTGAGCCTTGGGTATTGCGCAAAAAGAATCTTTCCGAAAAAACAAAATGTGGAGTTTGGAAATGTCGGATGCAGAGCAGCGCGACGATTGCGGGACAGCGCCGGCGCTGCAGATGGCCAGGAAGCCGCGCAAACCGCTGCGCGAAGACGATGGGCGCTTGCGACGTGGACGTGTCGCACAAGCGAAGATCCGCGCGGCAGCGCGTGCGTTGTTTTTGGAGCGAGGCTTCGACGGTGCGACGTTGCGCGATATTGCGACGCAAGCGGGAATGGGCACGAGCTCGATCTATCGTCACTTTGAATCGAAGGAAGAGCTTCTGATCGACGAGCTTGCGGAATTGCAAGAACAGGCTTGGGAAAAATTTCGCAAGCAAGACGATCGTGCGCGTGCAACGCGGATGCGTCTCAACGAGTTTTTGGATTGGCAACATACACTTCTTGCGGAGCAGCGCGATTTTTCGATGATTGCACTCCGTGCGACCACGCTGCCGCAGGCTGCGGTCGCGCGTCGTGTCCTTGTGCTTTACGACCGTGCGATCGGTCTCGTCGCAGAAATTTTGCAAAACGGTCGAATGCGCGGCGATTTGCGCAAAGATCTCGACGTGCTGGCTGCCGCCCGCGCGATTTTTCACATCACAGTAAGCGCGCGTATTCCCTGGGCCAACGGGCTCATCGACGCAAAAACGTGTCGAAAATCGATCGACGATTCCATCTCGGTCTTGTTTGCGGGAATTGAACACAATTCGGTGTAGTTTGTTTTTGCTCTGCTCTGCAACGCGTGAGGTGCGCTGCGGCCAAGCTTGGATGGAAGCGCTGCGTGCTCTCGTTTTTCGAGCATCTTCGCAAAGCAGAATGGATGCTTTCCGTCGGTGAAAGAGCGCGCCTCCTTCCGGCACCGGAATGCAGCGAGATTTCTTTACGGCACCTCGGATCCATGCCCTTTTTCGAGTATTTTCGCGAACCGGGCTGACGTTTTCCGTCGGTGAAAAACAACTCGCATTTCGAAAGCGGGATTCCTCCGAGGCTCCTTACTTGAATTGTGCCATCACCGGCGTGTGATCCGACGGACGCTCGTGCTTGCGCGGTGTGGAGTCGATCGTGCACGCCACACAACGCTCGGCCAGGGCGTGGCTTGCGAGAATGTGATCGATGCGCAAGCCGTGGTTGCGTCGGAATGCGCCCTGTCGATAGTCCCACCAGCTGTAGTGATCGCCGCCGGATTCGAACAAACGAAACGCATCGTGGAGCCCGAGGTCGAGCAAGCCCTGGAAGGCTTCGCGTTCGGGGTTGCTGCAGAGCACATGCCCTGCCCAAGCTTGCGGATCGTGCACGTCGCGGTCTTCGGGTGCGATATTGAAGTCGCCGAGCAAAACGAGCTCGGGAAATTCTTCGAGTTCGGCTTCGAGAAATTCTTGCAGACGATCGAGCCAGTCGAGTTTGTAGCGGTATTTGTCGGAATCGACTTCCTGGCCGTTTGGAATATACACGTTGAGAATGCGAACACCGTTGTGTGTTGTTGCAAGCAGGCGGCGTTGCGGATCGTTTGCGCCCGGGAGTTCCATCACGGTTTGCGTTGCGGGCACGCGACTGAGTGTGGCGACGCCGTTGTAGGTTTTTTGACCGTTGAAGGCGCAGTGGTAACCGGCGGTTTCGATCTCGGCCTGCGGAAATTCTGCGTCGGGAAGTTTGGTTTCTTGCAAGGCGAGGAAATCCGGTTTTTCGAGAGCGAGCCAAGCGAGCACTTGCGGCAAGCGCACGCGCAGCGAATTCACATTCCACGTTGCGATTTTCATGGGAGCGTCTCCGAGCTGGCGGGAGTCGAGTTTATGCGATTTGATGGCAGTCCGCCGTGGCGCGTTGTGGTCGGATGCGCGCGAATCGAAAATTTTGCAGCGGATGCCGCATCGTGCCACAAGCGTTGTTGCTGTGTGCATGGACGATCAAGAAATGTGAGCAAGGCTTGAGTGGAGTTGCATGTCCGTCCTGCGACGACGAAGAGAAGATCAAAATGCCGGAACTACCTGAAGTCGAAATGACGCGACGCTGCCTCGAACCTTGGCTTTTGCAGCGCAAAATTGCGCGTGTCCGTACGACGGCGAGCTCGTATTTCTTTGCGACGCCGCCGGAGCAACTCGCGCGTCGTTTGCGTGGGCGCACCGTGCAGATGCTTTCGCGTCACGGCAAATACTTGGTCGCACTGCTCGACGACGGCAGTCGTCTCGTGTTGCACCTCGGCATGACCGGACAACTCTTCGTCGAGCAGGCGCAAAACCCGCGTTTGTCGCAGGCAGCATCGAAGACTGCCTCGACGGCGCCCTTTCGCCCCGATCGACATACTCATTTATGTGTTGAATGGGAAGACGGTGGCCCCAAGATTTTTTTTCGGGACGTGCGGAAGTTCGGAAAAGTTCGATGGCTTGCTCCGGGCGAAAGCGATCCGCGCATGACACGTCTTGGTGTCGATGCCTTGCAGGTCAAAGCCTCCGATCTGCACTCGGTTGCAAGGGTGCGTCGCATTCCGATCAAGAGTCTGCTTTTGGATCAGACGGTGCTCGCGGGTGTCGGCAATATCTACGCTGACGAAGCGCTGTTTGTGGCGCGGCTCGATCCGCGTGGTTTGGCTTGTCGCCTCACGCGCGCGGAATGTGCACGGCTTGTGCGAGCGCTGCATCGTGTGCTTGCGCGGGCCATGGCGCTCGGGGGTTCGAGCATTCGCGATTACGTGAATCCGGATGGTGTCGATGGCCGTTACCAAACCGAGCGAAAGGTGTATCAACGGAGCGGTCAACCCTGCGTGCGCTGCCGAACATCGATTCAGCGTGTCGTGATTGCGCAGCGCTCCACGCATTTTTGTCCGAATTGCCAAAAGGAATCGGAATCCGAGCGTGGCCCGAGAACAAATTTGCGTCGGTGATCTTTCAAGCGTTGTTTCGTGCATTCGCTTGCCGATAGAATCCATTTACGCAGGCGCAGACGTGGGGGACGTGCTTGCAATTTTCACGCAGAGTGTTTCATGAAGATCGAGATTGCAAAGCGCAGCATTGCGTCGAAGCGGCATGGAACACTGCGAAGTGTGATCTGGCTGTTTTTGATTTGGAGTTGCGCGACACGATCAGGTGTAGTTGATTATAACCAAGGCGTGTCGCTTCTTGCATCCGGCCGATCCGCCGAGGCGATCGTTGCGCTCGAACGCGCGCGTGAGGCCGATCCGACTTGGTCCGATGTGCGCCTGGCGCTCGGAAAGGCTTACGCCGATGCAGCCAAGCCCCTCGAAGCCTGGATCGAGTTTCGCGAAGCCTTTCGACTCGAACCGCGCAACGAAGAAGCGCGTTTGCAGTTGCAGCGTTCCTGGGAGCAATACCGAAAGCGCGGTGTGCTCGCGAAAGGTGCGTCGATGGAAGAAGTGCGCTCTGCTTTGGGCGAGCCCGATTCGATCCTCGATCATTACGGTGGATATCGTCGTGTGCTTTGGGTTTATGGTCGTTACGGGATCGAATTTCGTCGTGAAAAAATTTACGAACTGCGCGAGCCATAGACGCAGTACATCCACGCAAAAACGCGAAGAGAATTTTTTTACGTGATTTTTCTGTGGGATTGGCCGATGGATTTCAGGGAAATTTTTTAGGGATTCGCTTTGGCGTAGGGGCGCGCGGCGAATCGAAGGAATACGGGAGCGATGGTGGATCGCCGCACGGTACAGCTCGAATTTGCAGATCCGGCGCATTTCCTGCGCGAGTATCAAAGTCACTTTTTGAAGGGCGGTATCTTCGTGCGCATCGAGGAAGCCTTCCAATTGCGCGAGCCCGTCGATGTCGAAGTCGTGCTCTTGTTTCGAGGCGAGAGCGTCGTTCTTTCGGGCGAAGTGGTGGGCCTTGTTTCCAAGGCGTTGTCGGCGTCGGGTGAGCCCGGTATCGCAGTGCAGTTGCACGAAACTGCGGTAGAGCTCGATCTGCGTTTTCAAAAATATTTTCCTGCTCCACCGAAGAAAGCAATCAGCAAGCCGAGCGCGGAACCTGTCGCTCCGCCGGTGCGCACTCCGCCGCGTGCCGATTTGCCCGTGGATGCCGATCAGCAGCGCGTGATGCCACGTGCGGCGCTTGGCCGCGCGATCGAGCTCAAGAAAATGCCGTATGTCGTACCGCGTGAAGTCGTGCGCGCACCGAATCGAGTCGACGATCTTCGGGATCCAAACCGACGCGAAGTTGTGTCGACAGGAATGTCGCACATCGAAGTTGCGGGTTTGCGCGGCGACGCAGCACTCGATGCCAAGGCGAAAAAACGGGCAAAGAGTTTGCCGTCGATCGAACAGGATCTGGCAGATTTCGATTTGGAAGAGAGTGTTTCGGATACGCACGGTGCGCAAGCAAAGCGCGAGGGGGGTGCGCTGCTCGCGTCATCACCGTCGGACGAGGATTCTTTTTCGTTTCAACGAAAATTTTCAATGGGCGATCTTCCGTCGGAAAGTCTTTCGCCGGAGGTCGAGTTCGAGACCCAAGACGGTGCGCTGCGAGCAGCGGAGACAGGCGAAAAGACGCAACTCTTTTCGCCGGAAGCAACAAGCTGCACTGCGTCGCCACCGTCGCCATCGTTGACGCCGTCGGACGAGTCGATCGAACCTGCACTGGATGCGAAACTTGGCAATGCGGACGCAGACATGGCAGAGGAATCCGCGTGCGATGCAGCGGATCGCCGTATCGCTCCGCGTGCTCCTGTCCATCTCGCAGGACAGATGGAATCGACGTCGGGAGTGCAGACCGTCTTAAGTCAAAACATCAGCGATTCGGGCGTGTTGGTTTCTGTCGACGGAGAGGCAATTCCCGTCGGTGATCCTGTGCGAATGGTTCTACACCATCCGGTGACGGGAGATGAACTTATGCTCACGGGATCCGTGGCACGACATCAAGAAAGCGACGGCAGTGTCGTTGCGCTTGCGATTCGCTTCGAAATTCCGGAAACGCGCCGAGCGGAAGCGGCGCGCTTTGTGGAGGATGTGCAAGCGGCGGAGCACGCACAAAGTTTGGCAGGCATCCATGGTTTGATCGCCGAAATGGGTGCGCCCAAAGTTGTGCAAATGTTTTCGGTAACCGTTTCGGAAGGTACGCTGCGCTTCAAACGCACCGACGAAGAAGGCACGATCGTGTTTCGTGCGGGAATCTTGCGCTGGGCGAGCGTGGGCTCGATTTCGGGACGCAAGGCATTTTGGCGTTTGATGAATTGGGACTCCGGGCAGTTCGAGTTTCGCGGGCAAGGGATCGAGACGCCGGAGGCCGAGGAAGCGCCGCTGATGTTGCAGGACGCCATCTTGCAAGGAGTGACACAGATTGCGGATCTGAAGCATCTCGATCTCACCGAGTTTCCACCGTCGGCAAAACTCACTTTGAAAAAGAAATTTCCGAAGCAAATGAGCAGCATCGAAACTGCGATCGTTGAATTGGTGCGCACGAACTCCACGGTGCGCCGCGTTCTCGACGTGATTCCCGATCCCGACATCGAGATTTATCGCGCGCTCGTTCATCTGAAAGAACGCGACGTGATCCATATCCTGCAAAGACACTGATGTCTTGTACTCGAATGCGTAGCCGAGACGCAGCAAGCAAGCAGCGCCAAGATGATCCCTTGCAAGATTTTAAAAAACGCCGTGGAATTCGCGGTGTGAGCGGCAACCGCGACGAGCGCAGAAGAATCGCGCGATGCAAATTCCTGGCAAGCAACAGACAGGAAACGAACAGGAAGCAACGATGACCCCTACGACGGAACGTGTCCTGCGCACTCAGTTGGTTTCTGCCATGCGCCAGCTTGAGGCGCAGCGCTTCAATATCGGTGCGTCAGGCAATTTGAGTGTGCGTTGCGAAGAAAAAATTTGGATTACACCTTCTGGTGTTACTCCGCAACGATTGCGTCCGGAAGCGATTGTGCCGCTCGACATGCAAGGCCGTCCGCGTTTGCGAAATTCGCGGGCTTCGCGTGCGCCTCGTCCGTCGAGCGAATGGCGTTTGCACTGCGATTTGTATGCTGCTCGGCCCGATCTGCAAGCGATCGTGCATACCCACTCTTTGCATGCCACGGCGCTTGCTTGTGCGCGCAAGGAGATTCCCGCGTTTCACTATATGGTGGCCGTGGCAGGAGGAAGTTCGATTCGCTGTGCGAAGTACGCGACGTTTGGCACGCAGGCACTTTCCGATGCGGTACGTGAGGCCATGGTGGATCGCACGGCGTGTCTTCTGGCAAATCACGGAATGCTCGCGGCGGGCGCGAGCCTCGAAGCTGCGCTGGCGCTCGTCGCCGAGGTGGAACAGCTTGCGGCGCAGTACTTGTTTTCGGGCCTTGCGGGCGGCGCCGTTTTGCTCAGCAAGGCGCAAATGGCGGACGCTTTGCATCAATTTGCCAATTACCGCCAAAGGCTTTCGGGCGAGCTTCCGATAGACACGGAGGATCGCAAACCCCTCGGCCGTCGAGGCCGCAAAGCTCGCAAGAGCGAGGTCGACGTGAATGCTCGCCGTGCGTGACGAAATCACGAATTTGGTCGTGCTGCTCATTACCGCCAAACCAGCTTGGGAAAAGCGCGTACGCGAGATTTTGAACTCGGTACCGGATACGCGTTGCGAGATCACGGCCTGTTCGAACATCGCCCAAGCGCGAGATGTGTTTTTTTCGTTGAGTATCGATCTTGCATTTTTTGATCTCGATCTTTCGGGAGCACGCGACTTTTTTTCTTGCGACGAAGGGCGCGATTTCTTCGATCACACCGCTGTGATTTTGATGGCGACACAGGAGAATGAAACTTACGCACGGCAATTGATGCAACTCGGTGCGCAAGATTACTTCCTCAAGGACGAACTCGATGCGCGGTTGCTCCATCGCGTTCTTTACAATGCCGTCGAGCGTCATCGCATGTTGCTTGAATTGCGCACGGCGCGTCATCGCGAGCGTTATCTCACGGCGCATGATGCACTGACGGGTCTGCCCAACCGCGAGACGTTCAACGAGCGTCTCAAAGAAGGACTCGAATTCGCAAATCGTTATTGGCGACGCATTGCGGTGTTGGTGATTGGTATTCATCGTTTTCGCAAGATCAACGATAGTTTTGGCCCGGGCTTTGGCGATCGCGTTTTGCAGATGGTGGCGATGCGCTTGATCCCGACGGTGAGCGCGCAGGACACGGTGGCGCGCTTGAGTGGAGACGAATTCGGTTGCATTCTGACCAGCGTTCAACATCCGCAAGATGCGGCGCGTGCGGCGCAGAAAATCATTCATGAACTTTCGAAGCCGATCCATCTCGACGGACGCGAAGTTTTTCTGAATCCCAAAATCGGCATTGCGTTTGCGCCAAGCGACGGGCGCGAAGCAGAAGTGCTTTTGCGCAACGGCCTTGCTGCCATGCACAGCGCGCGCATGATCGGACGCAGCCACTACCAGTTTTACATGGGTTCGATGAACGAATCGGCGATGGCGCTTCTCGATCTCGAAATTTCGCTTGCGGGCGCACTCGAACGCGGCAACGAACTGATGATTCACTACCAACCCAAAATCAACGTCAAGACGGGATCTGTGCAAGGAGTCGAGGCGCTCTTGCGCTGGAATCATCCGAAGCTTGGAATCGTGCGACCCACCAATTTTATTCCGATTGCAGAAGACAACGGGCTTATTGTGCCGATCGGCGAATGGACGCTGCGCACGGCGTGTTTGCAGCGCAAGCAGTGGGAACGCGAAGGCTATACCGATTTTCGTGTCGCTGTGAATGTGTCACCGCGACAATTTCGAGAAGCGCGCTTTGCGCAACGCGTGAAAGAAATTCTTGAAGAGACCGATCTTCCCGGAGAATTGCTCGAACTCGAAATTACCGAGAGCAGCATCGTGGAAGATGTCGAAGGCGTATTTTCGACACTGCGCCTGTTGCGTTCGATGGGCATTCACATCGCCGTCGACGACTTTGGTACTGGCTATTCCGCATTGAGCCTGCTCAAGCACTTCCCGGTCGACGTGCTCAAGATCGATCAGACCTTCGTGCGCGACATGACGACGGATGCGAGCGATGCCTCGATCATTCGCGCCATCGTGGCGATGGCCGACGGTTTGCAACTGGCCGTGATTGCCGAGGGTGTCGAAACTGCGGCACAGCGTGACGCTTTGCTCGAACTCGATTGTCCCATGATGCAGGGCTATTTCTTTGCGCGTCCGGTGCCTGCGGTGGAAATCAAATTCTAAGGAACCCGGATCCATTCCATTTTCGAGTATTTTCGCGAACCGGAGCTGTGTTTTCCGTCGGTGAAAGATCAACCCGCATTCCCAAAGCAGAATGCATCCGCGTCTCTCTAGGCGCTATAGCAGCTCGGCGATTTGTACGGCGTTCAGCGCTGCGCCCTTGAGCAGTTGATCTGCGACGCAGAAGATGTCGAGCCCATTTTCCTGAGAGACATCTTCGCGGATCCGACCCACCAAAGTGTCGTACTGACCCGTTGCGTCGATGGGCATGGGATAGAGGTTGTGTGCCGGATCGTCGACGAGCCGCACCCCCGGCGCCTTTGCATACAGTTCACGCACGCGTTCCACCGAGATCTTGCGCGTGGTGCGCAGATTGATGGCCTCGGAATGTGCGCGCAAAGTCGGAATGCGTACGCAAGTCGCCGTAATTTTCATTTCGGGAGCGCCGAGAATTTTGCGAGTCTCGAACACCATCTTCATTTCTTCTTTGGTGTAGCCGTTGGGTTGAAACACATCAATGTGTGGGATCAAGTTGAAAGCGATCGGGTGCACGAATTGCTTGGGCGTGATTTTCTCGCCGGCAAGCGCCTGTTTTGTGCTGTCGATCAGCTCTTGCATCGCGGCTGCTCCTGCACCGCTCGTCGCCTGATAGGTCGCCACGGAAATGCGTTCCACATTTGCTTCCTTGTGGATCGGATGCACCGCCATCACCATTTGGATCGTCGAACAATTCGGATTGGCGATGATGCCTTGGTGTTTGCGAATTTGTTCGGGGTTCACTTCGGGAACGATCAGCGGCACTTCGTCGTGCATTCGAAACGCGCTCGAGTTGTCGACGACGATGGCTCCGGCGGCCACGGCGGCCGGAGCAAATTCGAGCGAGCGTCCGGCGCCGGCACTGAACAAGGCAATGTCGATGCCCCGGAACGAATCCTTCGTGAGTTCCTCGACGGCGATCTCCTTGCCGCGAAAACGAAGCTTTTTACCGACGGAGCGCGCCGATGCGAGAAGCCGGATTTCCTTGACCGGAAAGTTGCGATCTTCGAGGACTTTCAAGAATTCTGCGCCGACGGCGCCGGTAGCACCTACGATGGCGATGGATTTTTCGGACATGGTTTTGCGATTTCCATTTTCTTTGCTTCGAATTTGCAGTGCTCGAAGTTGGGACAGGCAGCGAGAACTTCAAGATTCCACTGAAGTTCGGGTACGATAGCGCCGCTACCGATAGCACAACGAGGAGGAACTTCACCATGCAGTGCAAGCCATGGGTTTCGAGTTCGATTGCAAGTTCCGTCCGACAGTTTTCCTGCGCGCCGCTCGGCGCTTTCGCTGTTCTTGGATTTTTGGGGATGAGCCTTGCCGGCTGCGGAGAGGACGAAAAAGCGAAGGTGATTCCCGCGCCGCAGTCTGTAGCGCCCTACAGCACCGAGGATGATCGTCCGGTGTTGCAGATGATGACGACCAAGATTGGTGCGAAAAATGTTTTCTTGCCTTCGACGATGGTGGTGACGGTTGGCGCCGGTCGCGTGCTCACGATCTACAACGATACGGAGCTACCGCACAACTTTACGGTTCCAGGCCTCGAGATCGATGCAACGCTTTCGCCGGGCGAGGAAACGCAGATCGTGCTTCCGCCTCTCAAGAAACCTGGGATTTACGATATTCGCTGCTCGGTGCATCCGCCGCATCGACATGCTTCGCTCGTCGTGCTCGAACTTTCAAAGTAAAAATGCGGAGCGGAGAGATCTCAGATCCATTTTGCTCTTCGCGTACTTTTTCAAATCAGGGCGAAGGCTTTCCGTCGGTGAAAATCAATCCGCATTCAAAAAGCGGAATGAAACGGAGACTCTCGAAAAGAGGAGAACTCAGCTCAGCTCGCGCGTTTGAGAAACCCGCGGAGTTGTTCGACGAGCGCGGGGCTACCGAGCACGAGAGCCACCTTGCGATCGGGATACACAATTTCGAGACACTCGCCGCCTGCTTCGCGAATCAAAATTTTGGAAGCGGCTGTATCCCAAGGACTCAAATCGAGATCGATCATCGCATCGACACCGCCGGAAAGAACTTGTGCATGACCAAAGGCGTCGGTGTAGCCGCGCAAAAACGGGATCTCCGTCGCGAGTCGCAGGAAGGCGTCGCGTTCGCCGGCTTTTTCAAACCACATGGGCTCACCGTGCGAGATGATGGCTCGCTTCAAATCTGTTTCTTGCGAAACGTACACGGGCACACCGTTGCAGCGGCAACCTGCACCTTTCCAGCCGATGTAACGTTGATCGAGCATCGGCAAGTCGATCAACCCGAGTATGGGTTCGCCGTCTTCGAGCAGAGCGATCAGCGTTGCGAAGAAGGGTAATCCACGCGTAAACGAAAGCGTACCGTCGATGGGATCGACCACCCATTGGTAGCGGCTTTCGCGGCGCGACTCGCCGGTTTCTTCACCGAGAAAAGAAAACTGCGGATACTCGGCTTCGAGAAATTCGCGAAGCACTTTTTCTGCGGCGCGATCTGCTTGTGTGACAGGCGTTCCGTCGGCTTTCGTTTCAACGTCGACGCAGCGAAAGCGCGGAAGAATTTCGCGGCGCGCGCGATCGGCTGCGCGTTCCACCACGCGAGCGACTTGTTTGAGATCGAGCTCGGTCATGAACGAAATCCTTTGTGTGCGCTCGGCGCTTTGCGCATCCGTGAGTTTACGCTTTTTGATCGTCGGTGTTTGCAGTTTGGGTTTGTGATTCGGTGTTGGGATAGTTGCGCGGATCGAAAACGGCTGCGAGCGGCACTTCGTAAATCGGATAGCCCGCTTCGGGCGGCAAACAAATCATGGTGCCTTGTGCTTCGGTTCGGATTTCCGGCTCGATGTGGACGAGACCACGTTGCTGCGTTTTTACAATGGCTTCGGCGACCGAGGCGTAGAGCGCGAGTTTCGAAAGGGTGGCACGCGTCGGAAACACGACGCGTCGCGTCCCCGTTTCGGATTCGTCGATGGCCGTTTGCGGCGCAAGCCAGTCGAGGCGCGATGATTCCATACCATCTGCCGTCGGTGTGCAGTCGTTCGGTGCCGCCGCGAGAAAGAAAAATGTGTCGAAGCGCTTGGGCGCGATTGCGGGCGTGAACCAGCGTGCGAGCGGGATGAGCAAGTCGCAGGCGAGGCGCAAATTTTCGCGCTCCACGATTTCGGCAAACGCGATTTTGCCGCACAAAAGTTCGTCGCGATATCGTGCGGCGATCTTCGCACTGTCTGCGCAGGAAAGCAGATGCGTGCTTCCTTCGCTGCGTGCGAGAAGAAGCCCCGCTTCCTCGAAGGCTTCCCGAATTGCACCAATGTAAAAGGCGCGATCCTCGACAGAAATTTGTGTCAGTCCGTCGCAGCGGCTTGCCCATGAGGTGGCGCCATCTTCCGCGTCCACCTTGCCGCCCGGAAAGACGGAAGCCCCGCCGAAACTTGCCGTATCCTGCCGCGTGAGGAGCAGTACTTCGAGACAGGCGGAGTCGCGCAATAAGACGATCGTCGCAGACGGAATCAGCGGCACGGTGGAGCAGGAATTCAAGTGCGCGGACCTGTTTGCGCACGGCATGCGTCGCACGGGCAAAGTTTGCGCAACCGATCGAAGGAATACATTCCCGTGGAATGTCCGTCGTTCCATTCGATTTGGATTGCATAACGTCCGACGGGTTTGATTTGCAGCGGTTGCACGTCTTCGCGCACTTGGCTTGGGTCGAGCCGGTTTTCGCCGCTCCATTCGTCGATGCAATGCGCACATGCACAAGCAAGTCGCAAATCGCGCACAGGGTAGACGCTCTCGTGACCGTCGGCCCAGCGGATCGCGAGTTCCGTTGCACTGGCTTGGCGAAATTCAATCGGAGTCGTTGCGTCGCTCATGGTGGCCCAAGAGTATGCTGTGTGCGTCGCGCTGTCAGCTCCATTTCTGTGCGCGTGTTGGTGTGCGTGAATGCAGCAATGGGAAGCGAAGGGTTTTGCGCGCTCGGTCAACTTTGACGTGTGGGATAGTGCGCGGTTTGACTCTCGGCGGGGCGCTTGGCGGAGGACGAGGGCTTGCTTGCTACAAACTTTACTCGCCGCCTCACGCGGTCGTTTGCCGACGCGTGCGTGCGCGGAGCTTTGCATGGCTGACTGCACGTCGTTGGCGTAAGTTTCGCGATTCCACTGCACGAGTTTTTGAAACGAGGATTTTCGATGAGCCAAGAGCAACGTTTTTCGACGGGAGCGATCGCGATTTTGGGGGGGACGGGCGACCAGGGCTTTGGCCTTGCGCTGCGGTTTGCAAAGGCGGGTCGCAAGGTGTTGATCGGGTCGCGGCAAGCAGATCGCGCGGTGAAGGCGGCAGAGGAAATTCGTGCCCTCGTACCGACGGCGGATGTCGCCGGGTTCGACAATCCGACGGCAACGACACAAGCCGAAATCGTTGTGCTCTCGCTGCCCTTCGAGCATATGGCCACGACGATCAAGGGCCTCAAAGAGTCGCTCAAGCCGGGACAGATTTTTCTTTCGATGGTGGTGCCGCTTGCGTCGTCCATCGGCGGCGCTGCGTCTCAGATGTTGCAAGTCTGGCAAGGTTCCGCAGCAGAGCTGGCAGAATCCTTATTACCGAAAGATGTGTCGGTCGTTTCTGCCTTTCAAAATGTTTCGGCGACACATTTGCGTGATCTCGAACATGAGGTGGATGCCGACGTGATCGTGTCGGGCGGCAAGGATGCGCGCGCGGTGGTGATGGAACTTTGCAAACTCGTGCCGGGTGTTCGTGCGATTGACGGCGGTCCACTTTCGAATGCGCGCATTGTCGAGTCGCTGACGGCGCTGATGATCGGCATCAATATCCGGTACAAAGTTCCAGAGGGCGTGGGGCTGCGCTTCACCGGTTTGCCCAAGTAAATTTTTGCCGCAATGCAGCGTTTTTTATGACTTCCTGCGTTAAGTGAAGTGCGGCGCACACTTAGCGGACTCGCAGGTGTTGCGGATGCGTGCGCAAATTTTTTTTCGCGAAAATTCTTCTCACGAAAAAGCAAAAACTCCATGTACACCGCAGCTTGGGGTGAGGATTTTCGATGACCCCAAGATTTTGTGTTGACGCACGTTTTGCGCTGGGAGTATCACAAAACATGCGATGTCAGTTCGCGAGAATTTCACGAGAGGTTTTCGTTTCACATAGGATCCACGCGCGGAACGCGATGCTTTGCGCATCGTGTCAAGCCGCGCGCAAGGAAAAGATCGGTAAGAAGGACAAAATTGGGGGGCGTTTCCGTCGAGCATGACGCCGCAAGCGATCAGGTGAGACGGGTCAATCGGTGAGTAGGTGAGTCGGGCAAGTCGAGTCCATCGAGCGTTGCAGTCATTATCCAGGTCATTCGTGGTTTTGAGATACGGAAGCGCAAGACACTTTTGTGTGTTGCGTACAGGAGAGGATCGTCCTGGTTTCCAATTTGCAAAGCTCCGTGCGAGGTTCGCTGCATGCTTGGGGAATGGAAGCATTCGGGATCGTCTTGTTCGGCAAGAATTTTCGAGTTGAGGGGGGCAAGTCAAAATGGAATTCATGCATCAAACACGATCGGCAAAGCGCAAGCGCGCAAACTTGCGCGCTGCAGACAAGGCGCATTCCGCGCAAGCGACGCGAGGCCTTACGCTCACGCGTTTTTTTACGCAACCGAATTGTGATCCTTTCGATGCGCTGGAATGGGAGTTTCGCTCCGCGAAGATTACCAACGAAAAAGGCGAAGTAGTTTTCGAGCAAACGAACGTCGAAGTTCCGAAGAGTTGGTCGCAACTTGCGACGAATGTCGTTGTCTCGAAGTATTTTCGCGGAGACGTGGCGTCGCCGGAGCGCGAGCACAGCGTCAAGCAGTTGATCGAGCGTGT
This sequence comes from Geobacter sp., assembly GCA_018262735.1. Lineage (GTDB taxonomy): Bacteria > Myxococcota_A > UBA9160 > UBA9160 > JADFDR01 > JADFDR01. Next base: position 18,634 of record JADFDR010000005.1, on the reverse strand, counting down.
CGTCGGACGAATCTGCGAATGGGGAACCAAGCGCGGCTATTTTGCGACGCCCGAAGTCGGACAAATTTTTCGCGACGAGCTGAAGTTTTTGCTCGTGACCCAGCGCTTGTCTTTCAACAGTCCCGTTTGGTTCAACCTCGGCGTCGAGAATACGGCGCAACAAGCGAGTGCTTGTTTTATCAATTCTGTGTCGGACAGCATGGACTCGATCATGGGGCTTGCGCGCACCGAGGCACTCTTGTTCAAAGGCGGCTCGGGTGCGGGCTCCAACTTGTCGGCGATCCGTTCTTCGAAAGAGAAGTTGCGCGGCGGAGGCGAAGCGTCGGGTCCGGTTTCGTTCATGCGGGGTTTCGATTCGTTTGCGGGTGTGATCAAGTCCGGTGGAAAAACGCGTCGCGCAGCGAAGATGGTGATCTTGAACGTCGATCATCCCGACATCCGCGAGTTCGTGCGCTGCAAGGCCGAGGAAGAGAAAAAAGCCTGGGCCTTGATCGATGCGGGATACGACGGCGGTTTTAACGTCGGTGGCGGCGCCTACGATTCGGTGGCGTTTCAGAATGCAAACCATTCGGTGCGCGTGACAGATGACTTCATGCACGCTGCGGAAGCGGATCGAAGCTGGCGCACGCGTTTCGTGACGACCGGCGCGGTTGCAGAAGAAATTTCGGCGAAGGGTGTGCTTCGTGAAATGTCGGAAGCAACACATCTTTGTGGCGATCCGGGTATTCAGTACGACACGACGATCAATCGCTGGCATACATGCAAGGCGTCGGGACGCATCCATGCCAGCAATCCGTGTTCGGAATACATGTTTCTCGACGACACGGCCTGCAATCTTGCAAGTTTGAATTTAATGAGTTTTTTTCCGACACAAGAGAGTGTCGGATCGACCAAGTTTGAAATCACTGCATTTCGTCGTGCCGTGTCGCTTTCCATCTTGGCGCAGGAAATTCTCGTCGACGATGCGGATTATCCGACGCCCGCCATTGCACGCAATAGTCATGAGTTTCGGACGCTAGGGCTCGGTTATGCAAATCTTGGCGCGCTCTTGATGGCGCAGGGATTTGCCTATGACAGCGACGCAGGGCGAAATCTTGCAGCAGCGATTACTTCGTTGATGTGCGGCGAAGCCTACCGCATGAGTTCGGAGATCGCAGAAGCGGTGGGTACATTTCTGCATTATTCGATCAATCGACAATCGTTTCTCGAAGTGATTGAAATGCATCGCGCGGCAAGTCGAACGATTACCGATCTTGGTGTCGAGGAAGAGTTGAAGATAGCGGCGCAAGAAGCTTGGGAGGCAGCGCGGGTTTCGGGCGCAAAGCATGGCTATCGAAACGCGCAAGTGACCGTACTCGCACCGACGGGCACGATCGCATTCATGATGGATTGCGATACGACAGGCGTCGAGCCGGATATCGCGCTCGTGAAGTACAAGAAACTCGTCGGCGGCGGAATGCTCAAGATCGTAAATCGCACCGTACCGATGGCGCTGCGTAACCTCGGTTATACCGAAGAGCAAATCCAACACATTGAAGCGTATATTGATCAAAACGACACCATCGAAGGTGCGCCGGATCTCGCTGCGCAACATCTTTCCATTTTCGACTGCGCTTTCCGACCGCGAAACGGTGTGCGCTCGATTCACTGGATGGGACACCTGCGCATGATGGGCGCAGTGCAGCCATTTTTGTCGGGCGCCATCAGCAAGACGGTCAATCTTCCTCAGGAAGCTTCGGTCGAGGATGTGCAGGCAGCTTATGTGCAAGGTTGGAAACTTGGCTTGAAGGCACTGGCTGTTTATCGCGACGGCAGCAAGCGAACGCAGCCGCTCAATACCAGTCAGAAAGAGAAGACCGAGGGCGCCGTGGTGCTCGAGTTCAAGCCGCAGCGACGGAAACTGCCTGACGAGCGCACGGCACTTACGCATAAGTTCTCGATTGCGGGGCACGAAGGTTATCTCACCGTCGGATCGTATGCCGATGGCGCTCCGGGTGAAATTTTTCTGCGTATGGCCAAAGAAGGAAGCACGGTGTCGGGTCTGATGGATACGATCGCCACGATGACGTCACTTGCATTGCAATACGGAGTGCCGCTCAAGACGCTTGTCGATAAATTCAGTCACACGCGTTTCGAACCTGCAGGCTTTACGAACAACCCTGAGATTCCGCTGGCCAAGTCGGTGATGGATTATGTGTTTCGCTTTCTCGGGAATCGTTTCTTGGATGAGCAAGCTTCCGCGCTTGAAGATTTTGCGACGGAAGAAGTTGCAGTTGCGGAGATGCGTGTGCCAATTGCCGTCGCTGCCGTCGCAGGTGGCGCTCTTGCCCGTCCGCCCGTGAGTGCAGCGATGAAGACGGGTCGAACGGATGACGCGCTCTATGCGATCGTGAATCAATCGGATGCACCTTCCTGCAGCGACTGCGGCTCGATCATGATCCGCAACGGTGCCTGTTACAAATGTCCGAATTGCGGTGGTACGAGCGGTTGCTCCTGAGCGGACAAGTCGCGAGACTTTCTTCCTGTGCAAGGCGGCGCTTCGGTTTTCTTCTGCGCACCGTCGTACTTCGTGCGTGCAGAGCGGAGTGCTTTCGAATATCTTCCTGCTCGATTGAAAAAATTTCGTAGTTACGAAACACGAGCAAAGCAGAGTTCAAACTTTTTTGTGTCATTGCAAACGGTGGAAACCACAACGTGATTGCACCGGAAACATTTGTGCAGAAGATGCAGCCGGCGGTGCAGCAAGCTGCAAAACTTGCGCGCCGACTCGAAGGTTGCGTCACGAATCGTCCGAAAGCCGAGGAAGCGACGGCGATCAAGGCTGCGCTCACTTCGTCGGATATTGCCGCACAAGAAGTGATTCTTTCGGCACTCGCCGAGCATTTTCCGGGCGTGGCACTTGCCGCCGAGGAACAAACGCCGCGCGTCGCAACCTTTCCGACGCATGGGGATTCCCTTGTCGTGATCGATCCGATCGACGGTACGCTCAATTCCTATTTGAACTGCGAAGGGCCGTACGCGGTGATGGTCGGGCTCGTGAATTACGGCGTATACGATGCTGCGCTGCTCGCGCTTCCACGCGAAGGTATTTTTCTCGATGCGTATCGTGGCGGCGGAGCGCGCATCGCTTATGGCGATGGTGCTGCACGCCCTGTGCAGGCACAACGGACTGGCTCTGACGTACTTGTTTCGTACGATCTTCCGACATCGATCGGTGTTGCTCTGGCGTCGCGTGGTTATACGCTGCGTTACGGTTGCGGTGGTGCAATTGCGGTGGCGCCACTTTTGCCGGGTGTTGTGGCCGGAGTGCGCGTGCCGGTGACGGCTCCCGAAATCAGTATTCGCGGGAAAATCGGTGCGCTGATTGCGCACGAGGCAGGGATGTTCGTTCGTCGCGAAAAGGGCGAGCCCTTTCTTTTGGAGCTCGCTGCCAAAGCGCATGCGTTACTCGTTGCGGCGGACGAAAAAACGCTTGGCGATCTCGAATATGCTCTTTCGCAAAGATCCGACTGAGAAACTTTCCGAATCTCAAGTGCGGCCTCCGATGCGATCTTCGTTTTGCCCAAGAGATTCGCACCCGCTCTGCATCCCATGCTGCGTTCGCAATGGCTCGACGCAACAATCCACAATCGTCGCTTCTCCGTCGGACAATGCAAAACAAAACGCCCTTTTCGAATGCGCAACGCAGGGTCACGCATTTGAAAAGGGCGTTTTGTTTTACGCAAAGCACCGTCACATATTCGTGTAGTCTGGTCCTTCGCCACCTTCCGGCGGCGTCCAGGTGATGATCTGGTACGGATCGGCGATGTCGCAAGTCTTGCAGTGCACGCAGTTTTCGTGGTGGATGAAGAGCTTCTTTTTTTCCGGATGATCGGGATCGGGCATCATCTCGTACACGGCCGCCGGACAGAAGTTCTCGCACGGGTTGCCGTATTCCTCGGTGCAGACATCGCGACACAAATCTACGTCGGCGACCACCAGATGCGACGGTTGATCCGCTTCGTGCTGGGTGCCGCTAAAGCCCACAAGATGTTCTTTGCTGAAGGTGAGCTTTCCGTCGAATTCGAGCTTCTTGCGATTGCGCTTGGTCGCGCAGAGTTCCGAGAGTTTCTTCAAATGCGTTTCGCCGGGCGAGGTCAAGATCGGATCGATCAGACCGCGCCCGTTCGTGAGGTCGCGCAAAGGTTGGTTGAGCGCAAAGAACAGCATTCCGCGTTCCATCGAACCGTGGAAGTTGCGCGACTTCCAGTGCTCGTCGTAGGCCCAACTCTGGCGATACAATTCGGTGTAGCGTCCGAGAGTCAGCGTCGAGAAATCATCCTTGGCGAACGCATGCAGCAACGCTTCGGCGGCGAGCATTCCCGATTTGATCGCCATGTGAATGCCGGCGAGTTTTTCGGCGTTGCAGAAGTTCGCTGCGTCACCGACGATCATCGCGCCGTTCGTGTAGAGCTTGGGTTGCGAATACAGTCCGCCCGTCGGCAGTGTCTTCGCGCCGTAGCGCACGAGTTCCGCGCCTTCCAAAAGATCGCGCATGAAGGGATGTGTCTTGAAGCGTTGCGCCAGCTCGTGTGGATCGATGCGCGGGTTGTCGTAGTCGAGCGCGGTCACGAAACCAAACGACACGAGATTGTCCTTCATGTCGTAGAGCCACATTCCACCGACGGTCTCGAAGTAGTTCGGGAAACCCAGTCCGTGGATCACGCGGCCCGGTTTGTGCTTCTCGGGTTTCACACGCCAGATTTCTTTGATGCCGGTTTCGAAAGTTCCCGGATTGATGCCTTGCAAATCGAAGCGCTGAATCAATTGCTTGGTGAGACTGCCGCGCACACCTTCGCCGAGCACGGTGACTTTTGCGAGGATGTCCATGCCGGGTTGGAAGTTCGCTTTCGGCTTGCCGTGTTTGTCGACGCCCATGTCGCCGATGCGCACACCGACGACGCGATCGCCTTCGACGAGAATTTGGTCGCCCGCAAAGCCGGGATAGATTTCGATGCCGGCGGCTTCGGCGCGTTGCGCGAGCCACTTCACAACATTGCTTAGTGACACCACGTGATAGCCCTTCTTTTGAAACGGCGGCGGCGTCACGGGTGCGCGGAACGATTTGTTTTCAAGGAAGACGCGCAGCGAAGCGTCGTTGCAGACATACTCCGTCGGAAAACCTTGGGCTTCGAAGTCGGGCACGAGTTCGCGGATGGCGCGCGGATTCATCACGCCGCCCGAAAGCGAGTGATCGCCGATCGAAGCACTCTTTTCGATCACGAGCACGTTCGGTTTTTCGATCGGGGCGACACCGCGCTTTGTCGCGCTGGCGTTGTAGGCGTCGATCTGATTCATCAAGTGCAGTGCGGATGCCAGAGTGGCGGGGCCGGCACCGACGTAGAGAATATCGACTTCCATGCTTTCGCGTTCCATCGCTTGGGCCATTGCGGACCTCCCTGTTTCTTTTGGACTTTTTCTTTTGGGCTTTCGCGTTGAGATTTTTCGTTTGGAATCTCGCAATTTTCTTTTCGCGTTTTTGCTTCGGATTCGTCTTCGATCGCGCGTCGGAAATTGCGTGCCGAGAATACGGGAAACATGCCTTCGGTCAACCAAACCGCTCGCGTTTTACGTTCGCTCCGGCAGGACCGCAAGTTTAAAAACGGATCTTCGGCGCGTCACCCCTTGAGGATGTTTTTCAATGTTCGAGGCGAGTTTCTCTTCTCTCGTGCAGAGCCGATTCTCTCGGATAAGCCCAGTTCGCGAAGTGAGATTTGCTGCCCGGACGGGTCGAGCGCGATCGGGGCAAAGTGATCTCGTTTCGAAAAGCCGAGTCGCTCACGTGGCAGGCGTGATGGTGCGCGCAAGGTGGTGATAGATCCAGAGCGCGCATCCTGTGACCAAGATGCTGCCGATCAAAAAAGGAGCGCGCAGATCGATGTAGTCGACGGCGAGTCCGCCCAGAAGGGGCCCCAAGATTCGCCCAGTCGTTTGCATGGAATAGCTATCGCCAAGCATCTCGCCCGTTTTGGTTGCGAAGCAGGTTTTCGAATACAGGCTCAAGAAGACGGGGTAGGCGATGCCTTGGCCGAGCGCCAGCACAGGCCCCAAGCCAAAGAGCCAGCGCGTCGAGGGTGCGAGGGCGATTCCGAGCAGACTGAAGGCGAACACGAAAAGACCGATTGCGACAATTTTGACTTCCGAAAATCTTCGTGTGATGCGGCCGAGAAGACCACCCTGCACCACGATCATACACACTCCAATGTAGGCGAGCGTCATGCCGACATGGCGTTCGTTCATGCCGAAGCGTCCATTCAAATAGGGTGTGAACATGGCCTCCATGGCACCGAGCGAGCTGTGCAGGATCAAGAACAGCGTCAAGAAAACTTTGATCTGTGCGGGATAGCGGCCGAGTGCCAAACGCACCGGCGAGGGCAAGAGAATGCGTCGCAGCAAGAACTTGACATCGAAAGTTTGCGCGCGTTGCGTATGGGATTCCTTCAAGAAGAAGAACGTAAAAAGGAAGTTGGCTCCTGCCAGAAAGGCCACGAAAAGGAACGGCAGTTTCGCATTTACAAGAAGCGGAAAAGAGGCTTCGAGTTGCGGATTGTTTTCGTGCAAGGTGGCAAGAATGCCGCCGAGAGCAGGGCCGATCACGAAGGCAAGCCCGATGGTGGCTCCGACCCATCCCATGGCTTTCGAGCGCATCTCGGGCGAAGTGAGATCGGTGATGATCGCCTGTGCAGTCGAAATGTTCGCCGCAAAAAGTCCGCCTAGCAAACGCGCAAGAACCAAACACAATAGAGTGTCGGATGCGGCGAGGAACGAGAATGCGCAGAAAATTCCGACGAGCGAAATCAAGATGACGGGTCGGCGTCCGATGCGATCCGACAGAGCGCCCCACGCCGGAATGAAGAAGAGTTGGGCGAGTGCGTAAACGGCAAAGAGGATTCCGATTTCGGTACGGCTGGCACCGAGGGTTTTGGCATAAATCGGAAGCACAGGAATCAAAATGCTAAGGCCGAGAAAGTCGATCAGGATCGTGAGCAAGACGCAAGGTAGCGCGAGGTGGTAGCGCCGCACCTGCTCGGAATCTCCACTCTTCATCACCGATTCGCTTTCTATGCGATCCGTCGCATTCTGTTTGGATAGGAAATGGGGCTCTGTCTCAACTTTGTGTCAGTGTGCGCGATCGTCTTGCATGAAACCAAAGCCAAAGGCTGGCGCCGACTGCGATCAAGAGAATCGCAATCCACTGGGATTGCGTGAGGCCAAGCGCGAGTTTGGGATTGAGGCGCAGGATTTCGACGAAGAAACGGCCAAAGCCGTTGAGCATCATGTATTCGCCAAAGAGAAACGGGCTGCGCTTGCGTCGTTTCCAGAGATACCCAAAGACCAGAAACAACCAGAAGCTTTCATAGAGCTGTGTAGGGTGGACCGGAACGTCGATCGGCGGTGCGCCTTCGGGAAACGCCACGCCCCACGGCAAATCGGTGGGATATCCGTAGTCGTCTCCGACGAGAAAACAACCGATGCGACCAAACGCTTGCCCCATTGCCATCGCGGGAGCGACGGCCTGGGAAAGGAGCCAGAGGGGAACTTTGTGGATGCGGCTGCCGAGAATACTCGCCACGGTGCCGCCGATCAGCCCGCCGTAGAAGGTCATGCCCGCGCGTTGCCAGAAAAGTGACCAGAACGTGCTGTCGGTGCGAATGGCGAAATCGATCGAGTAGTAGATCTTCGCGCCGAGGATGCCGCCCACCATTGCGTAAAGCATGATCGTGGTGGCGTGGTCGGGATTTTCCCCATTTTCTTGAAAGAGCGTTGCGGCGAAGTGCGTACCTGCGAGAAATCCGACCGCGACCATCAAACCGAAAGTGCTGATCGAAAAATTGCCGATTTCAAAGAGAACCGGATACATGGCTGCTCCAAGGCGCGCACCTTCAAGACGATTGGGTCGAAGTAGCGCTCGAGTTGGGGGGCAGCCTACGCAAACACGATTCCCCGGGCAAGCGGTGGCAAAGGAATCGAGATCCGAGAGCGAGCGATGGTCGCGCCGAGCTTGCATGCGTTGGCGCTCCGAATTTCGTGCAGATCGAGATTTGCGCGCGAGAGATTGATGGAGATCGTTCGCTCCATGCACGCATCCTCAATTTGAAGATGCGGTCTGTGAAATTTTTCCGTTCTGCATTTTGTGCAGTGCCTTGCATGCGATTTGGATATTGCAGTCGCGGCACGATTGTTTTTGACTTGCAGAGACGTGGCTCTTCATGTGCGCAATGTGTCTCGGATTTGTGTCGGTCTCATGAAAGGCGGCGAGTCCTTTGTTGCTTTCGAGATGTGATTTTTTCGAAGCGCCTCGAGCGCAATTTGCTCTGCGTGTTTTTCGCGCCGCGAATGAAACGCTCTCAAAACGCGTTTTACGCACAATCGACACAAAAAAACGCAGAGTCATGAAAAAAAATGAAAACCCGCTTTTTTCCGGATGCTTATCGAGGCAGTTGCAAAAAAAGGTAACACGGAAAAGCGTTTAAAAAGATTTTCGCTTTCCCAAGGGGGCACAAAAAGTCGATTCTTGCTGGATCGATCTCGCAGTTCGTGTAAGGTGTGCCCGCTCAAGGAAAGTGTATCGATGCAAAACACTTTCGTTTATGATGCGTTTTGTTGATCTGGGGGAAGTCACAAGACAAACAAGCAAGAGGATCATGGACTCGTGGCACGCAGTGATCGTTGGTGACACGAGGTCGAGTTAGCAAACGAGATCGAATCAAAATTCAAAATGGTGAAGCAGCGTGGTGGCAGGTAAGGCACAGACGCGGTGAAGAAGCTGAGCAGGAACCGTTGAAGAATGGCGAGACGATCGAGGAGGCGAAATGACGAAACGCGGATTCGCGATCTTGGTTTTGTTGTCCGTATTTTTGGTAAGTGCACCGCAAGAACCGGGTGCGAAGCAAGGCAGGGACGTTCCGCCGGCTTGGGCTAAGAATGAGCCGGTGACCGCAGTCGATGAAAGTTCGATTGCTCGTCTTATGCAGAACGCCAATCCCTTGTTGTCGGATGCGGAAAGCATTCGCATTGGTGCGGCCGTGATTCGGTATGGCCACGAGTATGGTCTCGATCCGGATTTGGTATCGGCCGTGATTCTCGTCGAGAGCGGTGCGCGGCCTTGGGTTGAAAGCCCGAAGGGGGCCGTCGGTTTGATGCAGGTCATGCCGTATATGCACACAAGAATGGCACGCGTTGGCAAAAACATGGCCGGCAATCTGATGACCATCGAGACGAACATCGAGGCGGGCTGCTGGATTCTTTCGGAAAACATTGCGCGGCTTGGCGAGGCGGACGGTGTCTCGTCGTATTTCTGGGGCAGCGAGATTCGCAGCACCTCGTATCTCGACAAAGTGCGTTTGGCGCGTTCGAAAGTCCGCGAACACCTCGAATTCTAAAGACAAGGTTCTTTGCGCAGTTCGCGGGCCGGGGATAGCCTAGCCTCGTGACGATGCAGACTCTCCGGCATTTCGAAGCTTCCTTTGCGGGATATGATGGCACGCCGCTGTTTCGACAGGCGTGGTTACCCCCTTCACCAAAATGTGTAGTTCTTCTCGTGCACGGTATTGCGGAGCACAGCGGGCGCTATGCCATGTTGGCGCAGTGGTTTGCAAGCCGCGGCTTTGCGGTGCATGCCTACGACCAGCGCGGTCATGGCCGTTCGCTCGGCCGACGCGGTTTCGTGCGTTCTTTTTCCGAACTCCTCGACGATCTCGAGCATCTTCTGGTGAAAGTGAGAAAGGAGCATCCGGGCTTGCCGATCACTTTGGTTGGGCACAGCCTCGGTGGCCTTGTCGTGCTGGCGCTGCTTTGCGAACGCGATCCGCTGCTTGCGCAAGCCATCGTTTCGGGGCCTGCGTTGCGTGTTTCCGACGGAGTTTCAAAATTACAAATTGCCTTGGTGCGTCTCGTAGGCAAGCTCGTGCCCTGGCTCACCGTGCCCAATTCTTTGGATCTGGCCGATTTGTCGCGAGATCCCGAAGTGGGGAGGCGCTATCGCGAGGATCCACTCGTGCAGCAGAAGATTTCCGTATCGCTTGCGCGCGAAGTGCTTGCGCAAGGACCGCGTACACTACAAGCCGGAGCTGCGGTGCGCATACCGTTGCTGATTTTGCATGGTGCCGAGGATCGAATTTGTCCCGCAGCGGCAAGTCAGGATTTTTTCCGTACGCTGCGCGTCGCAGGCAGCGATTGCAAAATTTATCCAGGTTTGCGGCACGAAATTTTCCAAGAACCAGAACACGAAAAAGTGTATCAAGATCTTTTGACGTGGATCCAAAATCGAGAGGAGCAACGATGAGTTCGGCGAAATTGACGCACTTGGATGCACAAGGGCGTGCGCAGATGGTAGATGTCGGCGAAAAAAACGTAACGGTGCGCGAAGCGATTGCGCGTGCGGCGGTGCATATGGCACCCGAGACGTTACGCAGCATTACCGACGGTACGAATCCGAAGGGAGACGTCTTCGCTGTGGCGCGCCTTGCGGGTATCCAGGCCGCCAAACGCACTGCGGACTGGATTCCTCTTGCGCACCCGCTTGCGCTCGATCAAGTGATCGTGGATCTCCAAGCGGACGAAACGAATTCGCGAGTTTTGATCGAAGGTCGCGCACGCGTGCAGGCGCGTACGGGTGTCGAGATGGAAGCGCTCGTGGCGGTGTCGGCGGCGAGTTTGACGATTTACGACATGTGCAAAGCGATCGATCGTGGCATGACGATCGAAGGCGTGCGGCTCGTGCGTAAGACGGGCGGCAAGAGTGGCACTTGGGTGCGCGCGGGCGAAGTGGTCGAAGAGCGATGAAGCTGCGACGCAAAATGGTGTTCGTTGCGCTGTCGATCGCCATCTTGAGCGTTGCGCTTCCGACACGAGCGGGTGTTGTTGATCTTGCGCCTCATGGCGAATCGTGGTGGGGCGTGCGTGATTTGGTGGCGCCCTTTGCGTCGATCTTCGTCGGTCCAATGTATTACTACGGCAAACGCACGCTCGAGATCGACACAACGCCGCCGGCGGGCACGCTCGATTTGTTTTATATCCGCGCTTCGTTTCAAAAGCGTTACGAACGTACGACAGCGCCAGCAACGGTCCTCTTGCCGCGGCGCATCGATGCAAGTCCGCGCGATGTTGTGATGATTCGCGCTTCGCTCGAAGGTTTTCGAGAGCAAGAGCGGATGGTGCAAATCGCGTCGCGCGACGAGAAGATCCAAATCAATTTCGAGCCGCTCCCGAACACATTGCGCGCAGTAGCTCATACTTACTTTGCGGATCGCGCCTCGTTGACGTTTTTCACCGACGAAGTGTTGAACATTCGGATCCAAAAAGACGAAGCCGGAGGTTACGTCGTATTTTTGAATGCGACCGCCAAAGCGCCCGGTATTGAAGACACGTTGCAAGGTCTGCGCAGCGTGTGGCTTGAAGATTTGCGTTCGCAACAACTGGGCGAGGATTTGCTGATTCGCATCAAGCTTTCCGAGGCAGCCAAGAAGGCGAATCTGGAATTGCGCTCACGCCAAGCGCATGATCCGTATCGCGACATTCAGACGCATACCCTGGACTTTGTACCGCGAGACGGACAGGCCAAAGTTGCGAACGTCAAAGTAGCGTTGCTTCAGGTGACACCCGAAGATGTATCCGAATGCGCCTTGGTTTTTGAGGACGGTTTGCGCGAAGGACTGACGATCGATGCGCTCGACCGTGCACTATCGCCGCGAGGCGAGTTTACGGATCCTTATTTGCAAGCAGCGATGAAACGACTCGGAGAAGTGTCGCCCGGAAAGAGAATCGAGATGCAAGATGGTTCGCGGCTCGATTCAGGCAATGTGCTCGAGTTGACGCTTGCCCTGAGCCAACCTGCGCAGGCCAAGGGCTACCTCGCGCTTTTGCGTAGCTTCGTGAGTCATCTTGAAGGGCAGAACGAGTGGCGTTCGACGTTGCGTGGTTTGATTGCGCCTGAAGTGGGTGCAACGACCTTCAAGGAAATGCTCGATCGCGCAGCGGCGCGTGAGCGAAGCTGCATGTTACGCAAGATCGGAGCCGAGTCGTCCGAGGGTAAATCGCGCGGCGCGCTGTAGTTTTCGCGGCAATTTTTCTTGGGTACGTTATTCTGCGTCGCATCCTCCCCGTTTTCATGTCCCGGGAGTTTCCGAGTGGTTTCCAAGCCCGATGCAGCATCGTTGCAGGCCGATGTCTCAAATTTGTGTATAGAGGATTGGCCGCGTGAGCGGCTCGTGATGCAAGGTGCGTCCGCTTTGAGCGATGCGGAGCTACTGGCCTTGCTCTTGCGTACCGGCGGGAAAAACCGAGACGTGATGGAGGTTGCTCACGCGATCTTGCAAGCGATTGGCGGACTCGGTGGTTTGCTGCGCGCGACGAATCACGAACTTTGTGCGCTCGATGGCGTAGGTCCGGCCAAGAGCGCAACGCTGCAGGCGGCTCTCGAGATTGGCAAGCGTGTGTCGGCGCGCCGGATGCGTCCGGGCACGCCCATTCGTGGCGCACAAAACGTGTTTGATCATTACTACGCACAATTGCGTACTCTTTCACACGAACGCTTTCTCGTGCTTTTGCTCGATGGACGGCATCGCGTTCTCAAGGAAGTCATCGTTTCACAAGGCACACTCACAGCAAGTCTCGTGCATCCACGCGAAGTTTTTCATGCGGCATTACGCGAAACGGCGGCGGCCATCATTCTCATTCACAATCATCCGAGTGGAGACCCTTCACCGAGTGCCGAGGATCGCGAAATTACGTTGCGCCTAGTGCGTGCAGGAGAAATTCTCGGAATCAAAGTGCTCGACCATCTCGTGATCGGCGAGCAAGGTTTCGTCAGCTTTCTTGAAGCCGGACTCATGGAAGCGAAATCCACCTAGGAACCCTGGATCGATTCCGCTTTCGAAAAACGAGTTGATCTTCCACCGACGGAAAACATCAACCCTGATGCGCAGAAAATGGAATTGATCAGAGGCTCCCTAGGAACTCCGGATTGATTTCATGGTTCAAATTTTCACAAATTAGGGCTGTGTTTTCCGTCGGTGAAATGTCAACTCGTATGGATCAAGTGAAATGACTCCGAGGCTGCCTCGGCGTCTCCAACCCCTTTTCCCCGAATATTTCGCAAATCAGGTTTACTGTTTTCCGTCGGTGGGAAGCCAATCTGCATTCATGGAACGGCATGGTTCCGGGGTGCCTCGACTCCGGGTTCTCGTCGGAGATGAACTGCGCATCGCGGAAGCAAGTCGTTGGCGTTACAGATTTTTTGCGAAACACGTATTCGTTTGCAGTGTAGGTGCTGAGATGCCGCCTCCGGTGGGAGCGACACTTTGCGCGGTGCGACTCAAAAAAGTGTCAGCAATGCAAGAAGCAAAGTTGAATTCAGGAGCGCACTGCTGCCGGACGGACGAACAAAAAGATCGCGCAAAACGGAGTTGACCGTCTTGCGCGATCTGCTTTGAAGACAACTCGCAACATTCCGCATGCATACATAGAACGAAATTTTGCAGCATGTGGAATTGCAAGGTGAGAGTGGTTTAGAACGGAATGTCGTCGTCCGGCGGAGGAGATTGCTCGGCGCGAGGCGAAAAATGACCCGCATCCGGATCAGCACTCGCAGCTTGCGACTCCCCACCGCGTCCACCACCGCCGAGAAATTGCACGGTTTGCGCGTTGATCTCGGTGGTTTGGCGCTCGTTGCCATCCTTGTCTTCCCACTTGCGCGTTTGCAAGCGGCCCTCGATGTAAACGCTGCGCCCTTTCGATAAGTATTTTCCGCAGTTCTCTGCGGATTTTCCCCAGACAACGATGCGATGCCACTCGGTGTGCTCTTCACGCTCGCCGGCTTTGTTGTTCCAGCTGTCGGTGGTTGCAATCGAGAAGGTAGTTACCGGTTGCCCGCTTTTCGTGTAGCGAAGTTCAGGATCGCGCCCCAAATTTCCAATGAGAATAACTTTGTTGACACTTGCCATCGGTGTGGACTCCGTGGTTGGGGGTGAGAGATCATGATTCCTGCATCGAGCGCTATCGTCAAGCAGGACTTCGGCAAACCTCGACGACGCCGATGCCGACGGTTGCAAGCGATCGTTTCGCTTTTGTTCGAAATGGGAAGAAATCCGGGAAGGATACGGTGAGGGGAATTTCTTTTTTGCGAACCATTTTGATCGTGCTCTACACGATCTTTTGGGGATCGATCGCTTGCCTTGTGGGTTTGGTGGAGCGTTCCGGCGGTGGCGTAGTTTGGGTTGCGCGCATTTGGGCACGCTGGATTCTTGCGACGTGCAAGATCAAGATTGAAGCGTGTGGCATGGAACAGATACCGCGGGATCAGCCGGTGATCTTCATGTCGAATCATCGCAGTGCGCTCGATGTCTTGGTTTTGGTCGAGACGCTGCCCGTGCCTTTTCGTTTCGTGGCCAAAAAAGAGCTGCGCTGGATTCCACTTTTTGGATGGGCACTTTTTCTCGGACGCCATGTGTTCATTGATCGCGACGATCGAAGAAAGGCGATTCAGAGTCTTGCAGATGCAGCAGATCGGGTGCGCGCCGGGACCAACGTCATTCTTTATCCCGAAGGTACGCGCAGCCGGACGACGGAGCTTTTGCCATTTAAAAGCGGCGGGTTTCACATGGCACTCGACTCCGGTGCAGTCGTGGTGCCTGTGAGTGTTTCGGGGAGTCAGCGTTTAGCTCCGAAAGATTCGCTTACGGTGCACGCGGGGACGGTTCGCATCGTTTTTGGAAAACCCATCGTCAGCCGCGATTTTGATTTCGACCGGCGGCACGACTTCATGGAAGAGATTCATCAGGCAATTTGCACAGGACTTATCGACGATCTCGACAAAGCGCCGCGAGAATAAATTCGCATCGGCATCTCTTTGGCCGCGCGATGTGTGCCTGCAACTATGCAACTTGTTTTGCCGAGCGAGAAAGCTTGCTTGACGGTCTTTGCGAAGAGCGGGTACCCTCGAAACGTACCTCCCCCAGACAAATCGAGTGCCGGCGACTATGGCCAGAGCATCTATGCGCGTCAATCAATCTCAAGCGAAAGCAAAGAGAGAGGATTCTCGTTATTCGCTTGCGAAACACGCAACCTCCGAGGCTGCGGGAATCCTATTTCTGTTTTTGGCGTTGCTGAGCGGTCTTGCCGTTCTGAGCTACGACCCCGTCGATCCGCTTTGGAAGTGGACGAGCGTCTCGAATCGCGCCGGGATTGTCGGCGCACATCTTGCTGCCATTTTGTTCCGTTCCCTAGGCGTGGGCTCTCTTGTCGTCGTGGGTTTGCTCGCTGTGTTGGGTCTGCGTCTCCTGCTGAGTCGAGGCATACCTTCTTTGGTGTCACGCTTTTGGTTGGGCAGCGCCGCACTTTTGCTTGCGGTTTCCACATTGTCCGTGGTGTTTGCAGGATTTGCGCCCGAAGCTCTGGATCCCGTGCAGGGTGGCTGGCTAGGACAACACTTGGCAGCGGTGCAAGCGCAACTTCTTAGTTCGTGGGGAAGCCTGCTTTTCAATTTGGGCTGTTTGTTTTTTGGAACCATCGCGATCCTCGGCATCTCGAGTCGCGATGCGCTGACGAAATCCTGGAGCATCGTTCACGGCATCGTGAGTCATGCCAAGATGACGTTCTCTTGGTTCGCACGCGCCGTTTCAGCACTACACCAAATTGCGCAACGAAGCGTGCAAGGTGTCGGAGTGTGGCGCGAGCGTCGCGAGCGTCGAGTGCGTGTCGCGGAAGCGCGCGAGAAAGAGTCGCTTTCGCACGTGGAGGCTTCGGCTCCGCTTCCGACGGAAACTCGCACCGGGGAAGCGCGTAAGCCGGCGGCGGCGCCGCAAATTCAGATCGTCGATCATGCTGCGGAACGGAAGGTGCCGAAGAAACCCAAGCAAGAAGCATTTGCATTCTC
Organism: Geobacter sp.; assembly: GCA_018262735.1. Classification (GTDB taxonomy): domain Bacteria; phylum Myxococcota_A; class UBA9160; order UBA9160; family JADFDR01; genus JADFDR01. The sequence goes on along the minus strand of JADFDR010000005.1, from coordinate 2,721 downwards.
GGATCGCAAGTCGGGGATTGCGTATGAACCTCCGAGCCTCGACGCGTTCCAATCCCCGCCTGCAACCTCACGAGCGATCGACCACGAGAGTTTGATTATGCGCTCGCGAATCGTGGAAAAGAAACTTCGCGATTTTGGCGTGGATGGACGAGTGGTCACGGTGCATCCGGGGCCGGTGATTACGATGTATGAATTCGAGCCTGCCGCGGGCGTGAAGGTAAACAAAATTGTGGCACTTGCCGACGACTTGGCGCTGGCGTTGCGTGCACTGACAATCCGTATCGTGGCTCCGATTCCGGGAAAATCCGTCGTCGGGATCGAGGTGCCCAATACCGATCGCGAAACGGTGTATATCCGCCAAGGTTTTGAGGCGGATGCATTTCGTGAAGCCGATGTCGCACTCCCGCTTTTTATGGGGAAGGATATTTTTGGTGCAGCGGTCGCGGCGGATCTTTCCAAGATGCCGCATTTGTTGGTTGCTGGCGCCACGGGTACAGGAAAAAGTGTTTTCTTGAATTCGCTGATTTGTTCTTTGCTCTTCCGTCGCACGCCGGACGAGCTGAAGCTTTTGCTGGTCGATCCAAAACTTCTCGAGCTTTCCATCTACGAAAACATCCCGCACCTGATCGCCGAGGTGGTGACCAATCCGAAACGTGCAGCAGCAGCATTACACGGAATCGTGTTGAAAATGGAAGATCGCTATCGCAGGATGGCAGCGCTGGGAGTGCGCAACATTCAGCAATACAACGAGCGTGTGGACCAAGAACTCAAGGACGGAAATAAAACATTCAAGGTCAAAGGCAAGCCGGGGGAAGAAGAGGAAGAGGTTCTTTTCGAGCGTATTCCGTACATCGTAGTCGTGATCGACGAACTTGCCGATTTGATGATGGTTTCGGCGCGCGACGTCGAAGAGGCCCTGCAGCGCTTGGCGCAAATGGCGCGAGCCGCTGGAATTCATCTCGTGCTCGCGACGCAACGACCGAGCGTGGATGTGCTCACGGGTGTGATCAAGGCAAACTTTCCGTCGCGGGTCGCGTTTCAAGTTTCCTCGAAGATCGATTCGCGCACGATTTTGGATCAAAACGGTGCGGAGCAATTGCTTGGGCAAGGCGACATGCTTTTCTTGCCACCGGGCACTTCGAAGATTCAACGTATTCACGGTTCGTTCATCTCGGAAAAAGAAGTGAAAAAACTCGTCGAGAGTTTGACGGCACAAGGCAAGCCGCAGTACGACGAGGAGATCATGGCTGCCAAGGTCGCTTCGGAGACGCGAAGCGAAACGAGCGAGGAAGCCGACGAGCTTTATGATCAAGCGATTGCAATCGTTTCGGAATCGCGCAACGCCTCGATTTCGTATTTGCAGCGCCGTCTCAAAGTTGGGTACAACCGCGCGGCGCGGATGATCGAACAAATGGAAGTCGAAGGCGTCATAGGTCCTCAGGTGGGTAGCAAGCCGCGCGAAATTCTCGTTCAGGATCACCGCGTCGAGTAAGAAGGCGTGCATTCGCGCGCAATGCCAAACGGAAAAAACTCCAAGGAGATCGTGAGTGCGACTTGTCGCTTTTTTGTGTTGTCTTTTTTGTGTTGCCTCGGCAAACGCTGCGGGCAGTGCGGCTCCGGTTCCCCAAGCCGCAAACTGTGCGACGGAGCACGCGCGTCGCGTGCAAGGTTATTACAATGCGATCTCGGATCTCATCGCCGATTTTGAACAAAATTCCGAGGTCGCTTCGCTCGAGGGTAAATCTTTGGGTGGAGGGGAAAGTCGCGGCGAAGTGACGCTCGCAAAGCCTGGGAAAATGCGTTGGCATTACAAGAATACCGACGGAAGCGACGCAAGTTTGGTCGTGACGGATGGCAAGGTGTTGTGGATTTACGATCCTGAGGCGCGGGAAGCGCAGCGTTTTTCCGTCGAGGAGGGATTCTTGTCGGGCGCTGCGATGCAGTTTCTATTTGGTGAAGGAGACTTGCTGCAGTCGTTCGTGATTACGAGCAAAAGTTGTCAACCGCCGGTGGTGTTGTCGCTTCTTCCGCGTGAAGCAGCGACTTACGAAAAACTCGAACTCGAAGTCGATGTGAAAACGGGACAAATCGTGGAAAGTGCCGTCTTCGACATCGTGGGCAACGTGACGCGCGTTCGCTTCTCGAACGTCCGCACGAATCAATCTCCAAAACAGCAAACATTTACTTTCGATCCACCGAAGGGCGTGCGCGTGCTCGAAGCGTTGCCAGCCTTCTAATCACTGCGTGCTTTGAAAATTGATCCTACGGAGTTGCCGTGCTGGGCTGCCCAATTTTGCGCAGCACAGTTGCCGGATTTCGTTGCCGCAAACACAAATTTTGGCAAAGTGCCGTTTTCCGTCATTTTCCATCGTCGGCTTTTTGACGAGAGTGTCATTTTCCTAGCAATTTATGCGCACCTTCGAGGGAAGCTCCTTGAGGAGAAAAGCAAATCCACAGCACAAGGAGTTGCTTCTAAATTTTTTGCGCGCCCGATGTCTCTCTCGAAAATGTTTCTTTGTGATTTTGTGAATCGCCAGCTCATTTTGAAACTCCTTTTTCAAAGTGCGGTTTCTGGAGGAGTTGTTTCTTTTTTTTGCCGTGGGTTTGTTTTCTCGAAATTCGTTATTTGCAAAAATACTTAACAACTTCAAGTAGTTTCACATTCGCAGAGATCGTGGGATCATCGGTTTCTCGGTTTTTGTTGAAAGAGTTTGTTCTTTT
>JADFDR010000059.1 GCA_018262735.1 Geobacter sp. | reverse complement strand
CGATCCGTGTTACGCCTTTTGTTGTTGCGTATCCTGTACCGGGGCCCCGAAAAGCGCCAAACGGATCGCACCATCATTGGTCTCGGGGTTCGCTACCAAGCAGGGCCGCGCCAACGCAAAGCGGTCTTGGCCGATCTTTCCCTCAGCGGATGCCTTCTCCTCGCGCAGTATGGTGCGCGCACCGGAATTTCGATTGCAGTCGAGATCGAGCACGAATCGCTGCAACGCAATGCGCCGCTCCTCTTGAACGGCACGATCGTTCGCACAAGAACTCAAAACGGTGTTGATGGATTCCACGAAACACTGATTGCTGTCCAATTCGAGCCTCTCTCGGAAGCGGATCGCACTACACTGCGCCATTGCATCCTCCACCACACGAATACACCGGCCATCTGGGATGCGGCGTTTCAAGAAACTCCGTCGGACGCCGTGTCGCATCCTTGGGGACCCATGCCCTCGCCCGCAAAAGTCTCCTTCACCGACGATGCGCCCGACGAGCACCCCTTGCATGATCGACGGCAAGACAAACGTGCTGCGTACGATCACAAAGTGACCGCACTCACCCGAGAAGCCAGCCGCGTTTTGATGGCGCGTGATTTATCCAATCGCGGCATGCGCTTGCAACCGCATGCAGAGCTTACGCAAGGAGATCAATTTCAGATTGCGCTCCACGGCAGCTCGCTTGATCAACCCTTGATCGTCAATGCCGAGATTGCCCGCGACGATGGCCCGAACGGCCTCGCAGTGATTTTCAAAGATCTCGCACCGAACGTGCTCGAAAAACTTGAGATCCTCATTCACGACTTGCCGTCGATTGAATCCGTAGAGGCGGAATCGCTCGTGGATACCATGTTCGCCGAGATGATCGACTAAGGAACCTCTGCTCCATTCCACGTTTCGAATATTTTCGCAAACCAGGACTGATGTTTTCCGTCGGTGGAAAATACGATTCGCATGAAGAAAACAGAACTCCTCCGAGGCTCCCCAACTTTGTGCAGCTTTCCGATTTTCCTCGCAACAAACATCCCTCGAACGTCTGCACTTCTACATGCTTCACCGACTTTGCAGCACGAAGTCGCATGCTCCGCTGCACCGCGCAACGTCGCTCCGAAACTTTGCTAGCGTGCAAGCCATGCTTTGGAGCCGGCTCAAAACACAAGCGCAACTCTTCAAGTTGATCCGCAATACGATTCGCCACAAGCCGGGCGACAGTGACACTTTTGCGGATCTTCTCGAAAAACGTGCCGTCGAGCAAGCCTCGGACACGTTCCTCCTCTTTGAACAACACTCATTTACGTATGCCGAATTCAATGCGTATGCCAATCGCATTGCGCACTGGGCAGATCACGCCGGAATGCGTCCGGGAGATTGCGTGGCGCTGCTGATGGAAAATCGCCCGGAATATCTCTTGGTTTGGGCAGGACTTGCGAAGCTCGGCGTCATCACGGCTCTCCTCAATACGAATCTCCTCGACGAAGCCTTGGCGCATGCGCTCCACGCCTGCAACGCCAAGCACTGGATTGTCGGTAGCGAATGCCTTGCGCAGCTCACCGACTCGTCAGCGTCACCGCCGGAAGACGGGCTTTGGGTCATTCCGGATTCCACTGCACAAACGACACTTTTAAGTGACGTACGCAATCTCGCCGAACGACTGCTCGAGATGCCGATCACCAATCCAGATCCGCAACTTCGCAAAAACCTACGCAAGGGAGACGACCTCTTTTACGTCTTCACTTCCGGCACAACGGGGCTTCCCAAGCCTTCGCACTTTAGTCATATGCGATTTCTCTCCCAAGGCGATGCCATGAAGTCCGTCACGGGCTACGCGCCAGGCGACGTCATCTATTGCGCACTGCCTCTGTACCATGGCGCAGGCGGCGCCCTGGTGCCTTCGCTCGCACTGCACTGCGGCTGCGCCATCGCGCTACGACGCAAGTTCAGCGCAAGTGAATTTTGGAACGACTGCCGACACTATCGTGTGACAGGGTTTCAATACATCGGCGAATTTTGTCGTTACCTCTTGCACCAACCTCGTCGCACCAACGATCGCGAACATCATGTGCGAATCATGCTTGGTGCAGGGCTTGGCCCAGAAATTTGGCGTGAGTTTCAGGAACGCTTCGGCGTGTCGCGAATCATTGAATCGTACGGATCAACCGAAGCCAACACTTCCGTGATTAACCTCGACGGAAAGGCGGGATCGATCGGGCGCATCCCCTTCAAGGCACTCCACAACGGACGATTGATCCAATACGATGCCGCGTCGGACACGCATCCACGGAACACCAAAGGTTTTTGCATCGAGTGCGTTCCAGGTGAGGTTGGAGAATTTCTCGGGCGCATCCCTGCAGATTCGCGCGTCGGTGCAGGACGCTTCGAGGGCTACACCTCGAAAGCGGAAACGGAAAAGAAAATCTTGCGCGACGTTTTTCACAAAGGCGATGCTTGGTTTCGAAGCGGAGACTTGTTGCGCAGCGACGCCGACGGTTTTTTCTATTTTGTCGATCGCATCGGTGACACTTTTCGGTGGAAGAGCGAAAATATTTCCACACAACAAGTCGCCGAAATTCTGAGTCCATTCCCCGGCGTTGTTGTTGCAAACGTCTACGGAGTCGCGATCCCCGGCCATGATGGGCGCGCAGGAATGACCGCACTCGCACTACGCACCGACATGGATCCCGTGCACTTCGACGGCAAAGCCTTCTATGCGCATTGCCGAGCCAAACTTCCCCTCTATGCGATGCCGGTTTTCGTGCGTCTGCAAAGCGAAGCTTCGCTCACGGGCACATTCAAGCTGCGCAAAGTCGAGTTGCGGAAGGAAGGCTTCGATCTCGCTCACGTTCGCGATCCGCTCTTCGTGCGCGACGATCGCGAGCAGGCCTTCGTGCAACTGACACTAGATCGTGTCGAACGCCTCGCCACCGAACGCTTTTGATTTTACGCTGCAGCGCGATATTGCAAATCTTCCGTCGAAAAAACGTACCTTACGAGCGCGGCCAACGCGGAGTGCGTTTCTCGAGAAAAGCACGCACGCCTTCTTCCATTTCCTTCGACCTCGTCGCTGCGCGAAACGTCGCCAGGTCAAACGCAGGCAACTGTGCCTGGATATCGCGCTTTAGCGCCGCACGCGCTTCGGGGCCCGTCAAACGCACTTGCTCGATCACCCAGGCTACATGAGCTTCGAGTTCCTGCGCCGGCACGACCTTCGCGACGAGCCCGATGCGCTCCGCCTCGAACGCGTCAATTTTTGCAGCGGTGAAGATCAGATATTTCGCGCGCGCCGTGCCGATCTGCTTTGGAAGTCGTGCGGAAACCAACGTGTCCGCAATACCGCGCAACAATTCCGGCACGCGAAATGTCGCGCGATCCGACGCGACGCTAATGTCACTGCAAAGCGCGAGATCGACGCCACCCGCCTGACACAATCCATTGATCATGGAAATCACAATCTTCGAACAGCGCTCCAAGTGGCGATGTGGCAGCCAATCGAGCGGATCCGGTTCGCGTTCGAGATCGTTCGTCTCGGGCGCACCTCCCATATCGCCACCGGAGCAAAATACGTCATCAACTCCCGTCAAAAGCAAAGCATCGATCTGTGCGTCTGCGTCGGCAAATACTGCCGCACGTTTGATTCCGCGATACATCTCCATCGTCAGTGCATTCTTGCGTTCCGGGCGCCGAATCTCGACACGCAATACTCCATCCTGCTTGGTGGCTTGCAAAAATTTCGATCCTAAATCCACGCTCTCCTCCTGCATCGCGCTTCTCCTTCTTGCCATTTCGGGCTTCTCTCACACGGCGCTCTTCGCCGGTTCTACTCGATCGCGCGACAAATCTCCCAGCACTCGCTTCACGCCAAGGATCAGGCATTTTGCATGACGCTTGAAAATGAAATGTGCATCCGTGCTGCGCTGCAACTTCGCGTGCATCTCGCAAAGGCAGTTTTGATTTTTCGAGCACATCGATACAATGCACGAGCACGATCCTATCGCAAGATTCTCTCACACCGCACACCACGCAGAAGATTCGAATGTGCGAAATCGCCTTCCGATGCATCCGATGAAGAAACCCTTCGATTCCATCCTCGCTGCCACGAACGAACTCTGCGACTCCGTCGAAAAACTGCATTTTGGACGTCCCGTAACGCACGTCTACAATCCTCTGCGCTACGCCATTCGTCCGCATCGGACCTATCTTCAAAACTTCGCAAATTCACGAAAGAAAATACTCGTGCTCGGTATGAATCCGGGACCGTTCGGCATGGCGCAGACGGGTGTTCCCTTTGGCGAAGTTACTGCCGTACGCGACTGGATGAAGATCGAAGACACCGTCGGAAAACCAGATCACGAAAATCCCAAAAAACCGATCCAGGGATTTGCTTGTCCGCGCAGTGAAGTGAGCGGGCGGCGGCTTTGGGGCGCCATCGCTGCGCACTGGAACACACCTAAGTGTTTCTTTCGCGATCACTTCGTTGCGAACTATTGCCCGCTGCTTTTTCTTGAAGAAAGTGGACGCAACCTCACACCCGACAAACTTCAACGCCATGAACGCGAAGCACTCTACGCCCTCTGCAACCAATTCTTGTGCAAACTCGTCATGGCCCTCGATCCGCAATGGATTCTCGGCGTCGGTGGTTTTGCCGAGGAGCGCGCGCGGGAAGCTCTGCCTCGCTTTGAAGGGCGGATCGGACGCATCCTCCACCCGAGCCCCGCCAATCCGATGGCCAATCGAGACTGGGCAGGAATCGTCGAGCGCGAACTCACCGAGCTCGGCATTTGCCACGGAAAAGTGTAACGCGCCTCTCCCGCATTGCTCTGCATGAATGCGGGTTGCATTTTCTCCGACGGAAAACATCGAGCTCGGCTTGCAAAAACACTCAAAAACAGAATGGATCAGAGGTTCCCTAGACGCGCGACGAGATCTGCGGAGGAGCGCGCCAAACAAAGCGCAGGACCCGTGTGCGGATCTTCGAGCGCATTTTCCGTTGCAAGCAAAAGGCAGCGAAAAGCAGTGGAATCTTCGGGCCAGCGGATCGCCTCTTTCGGTGTATGCAGCAAAGCGTCGGTTTGCATCGCCTGAGTTTCGGCTGCACCACGATCACGATTTTCCGAGGGTGGAGTAAGCAAAAAAGCAAACGCACCAGGCGTATCTTGTTGCTCATTGGCAATCGCTTTTGTCCGCAAAGCCATACGCAACAAACCCGTCACGATCGTTCCGGTCGTAAAACGCGCATTCCATTCGACTACGCAACGCAATTTTGTTTCACCGCTTTCCGCATCGCGATACGAAAAGGCATCCATGCCGCACGGCCCCGTATATCCCGCCGCAAAAGCGCTTTGTGCGAGCACCTTGGCCTTCGCAATCAATTCCTCATCCACGAACGTGCCACTGCGAATCGTTTGCTCCGGCGTCACGATTCCGAAATGCCCACGATACAAGCCGGCCGGAGTTAATTTCTGACACAAAACTGCGAGAACTTCGATCTCTCCCGTTGTTGCGATATGCAGCTGTACCGAGAAATCTTGTTCGCGCGCAAACCACGGCTCGAGAATGGCACCGCCGCGTTGCGCAAGACGCTGCAACGCAGTTTGTGGATTTTCGAGCGTGAGCTTGCCCGCAAGACCACGCACGCGACCGCGGCCGCTGCTTCCCCAGCGTGGTTTGAGCGTAAAGCCTGCGCGCGCCCACGCAGGCCAACTTGCGACGATGCGCTCGATTTCTTGCGTTGCACGCATTCCATCACGCAAAATTTCCGGATCCAGAACATGAATCAGATCTTGCAAGGCAGGAGCGTCGAGACAATGCTCGCGCGCCATGCGCTGTGCAAACGCTTTATCGTGTAGGAGCGCCACGACTTGCCAGGGTGGCGCTGCCAGTCGAAGTTTTCGCGCGGTGCAATACGCTTCGACTTCTTGTGTCGAGAGCCAAGGCACGACGCGCCCTGAATCTTCGAGCCATGGAAAAGCCTTGGCGATCGGCGGTGTCGACTCACGCGCATCTCCGTCGAGATCGCACAAAGCAGCCGGCCAGCGCGACGTTTCCTGCGGCGAGGGATCGTTGAGCACGCGCGCATCGCGTCCAAAAAGCAAACGCCACAGCGACGCCACGCGTTCGACTTCGGGACGAAATCGCATCTCGTGCCAAGATTCGCCCTCCTCGGCACCGAGATTGGGCAACAAGAGCGCACCCGTTTGTTGTGCACGATACGGTTGTTCGTAGGCGCGCGCCGTACGCACGTATTCGATCATCGCTTCGCTGAGTCCCGCCGCGCGTCGTCCCGCAAAATCAAAACCGCGACCCTTGGCACGACTCGCAGAAAAAGGGAAAGGCACATTTTTGGCATAAGCCTCAACGTCACTTTCTTGTGTCGCCTTCATGCGCTTGAGCCAAGCATAGGCAAGGCGCACATGATTGATCTCGTCGTCGTGAATCGTTTGGCAAGCGGCAGCGCTGGCTTCGTCGCCAACTCGCAGAAAGGCATCGCGATAGCGCAGCGAAAAATCGAGATTCGCCTGTTCGAGCGTGAGTCCGACTGCGCAAAGAAACGCCGGAATCCCTTTGTGACTCGCCAGAATCGCAGGCGCATTGCGCCAAAAATAATTCGAGAGCGGCACCTCGCGAAAATCTGTACCCCATTCGTGCAAACGATCTTGATACATAGAGAAGTGTCGTTGCTCGTCCTCGATATTGCGCAAAAAGGCAGCTCGCAGCTCGCTTGGCATCTCGGGCCACACCAAGAGCGCCCAAGCAAAGAGTTCCACCGCCTGCAATTCATGATTGGCAAAACGGGAAAGCGTTACGCTGCGCGCCGACGGTTCGCGCAAAAGTCCAAGCGCTGGCAAACGCTCCGATCCCGAATGCATGCGCAAATCGGCTGCACGCACGGGAGCATCGAGCACAAGTCGCGGCCCTGGATCGTGATCGTCGAGCGGCGAGCCATCGCTCTTTCTCGGCGGACGTAACTTTGCTTCGAGATCTCCACTTTCGAGGATCGAGCGACAATATGCATGTACGGTTTGCGGCGAAGCAGACATGGGGGGTTAGTTAGCAAGTCTCCGTCTTGTATGCATGCGCGACGTTCGCGCATCTCGAGCACATCTCGCTCGATTCGATTGTGCACGACATCGTCCCTCCTCTTTCGCACTCGCAACATTGCACGATGCAAAAGCATCTTGCCCTCGCAACCGGAACACGGTGCAACGCAATGCTCCATGCTGGAACTCGGTCGCAGTTCCCGATACGGTCCTATCCGATTCGTGAAAGACAGCGACGGAACACGAAAGGAAATTCGCTCAATGAAAATTTTATCCTGGAACGTCAACGGCATTCGCGCCGCCGAGCGCAAAGGTTTTTTGGACTGGTTTGCGACGGAACATCCCGACATCGTTTGCGTGCAAGAAACGAAAGCGCAACCCGAACAGCTCGAAGAAAATTTGTTGCATCCGCTTGGCTATCACGCAAGCTGGCATTCCGCAAAGAAGCGCGGCTATAGCGGCGTGGCCACGTTCTCAAAACGCGAGCCACTCGCAATTCGCGAAGGCATCGGCGACGACGAAATCGATGCCGAGGGGCGCGTGCTGCAAAGCGAGTTTGCAGATTTCACGCTGATCAACGCCTATTTTCCAAATAGCCAACGCGACCACGCACGCCTTGATTACAAGCTTCGCTTCTGTACAAAAATGCTCGCACACCTCGAAGCACTTCGTGAACGCGGTCAAAACGTCGTCGTCTGCGGCGACTTCAATATCGCGCATCGCCCGATCGACTTACGCAATCCCAAGCAAAACGAAACCAACGCAGGCTTCTTGCCCGAAGAACGCGCGTGGATGGACGAATTTGTCGCGCTGCAATACGTCGATGGCTTCCGACTTTTCTGTCCGGAACCAGGTCACTACACATGGTGGAGTTACCGACCTGGCGTACGCGAGAAAAACATCGGTTGGCGAATCGACTACTTCTTCGTCAATCCCGAGTTTCAGGATCGCTTGCAAAGCGTCGTGCATCAGCCGCAAGTGCTTGGCTCGGACCATTGCCCTCTCGCACTCGAACTCAAACGCTGAGCCAAGGACTCTCCGAGTGCGATCCTTCCTTTTGTGTGTCAATGCTGGTTTTGAAGCTCTCGCGCTACACGAGAATGCGTCGAGCAGATGTTCGTATCCCACTTTGATTCGACCGAAGAAGCCTAGGCTCATTCCACCCTACGAATGCGAGCTGACTTTCCACCGACGGAAAACCAACTGACATTGGTAAAACGGAATGGATGCGAGGCTCTGCTTCGCTGCAAGCAGGTTGCAAATCCGGGTGTCACTTTGATGCGTTGCTCTGAATCTCGGCTATGGCTTGAGCGGCTTGCGCATCTTGCATCGGATCGTCGGGCACGGGAAAAGTAATGCGTTGCGCAAGGCCAGCGTAACGCTCCTTCAGAATACGCGGAATTTCGGCATAGGTTCCCATCGGCACCAGCGTCTCGAACATCTCGTCGGTGAAAACCTTTCCCATTTCGTTCCACTTACCCTCCTTGCTCATCTGATACAACCGCTCGCCGGCTTCCGACCAGCCATGCAATTCGAGCGTCGGCCGATAAGCAGGCGTGCTGTACAAAAACGGCAAATCTTTTTTGATCGAACGGCGCATCGTGTCGACATCTTTTGGTGTCGCTCCCGTTGCAATGTACGGACTCGCCATCACTTCCATGTCGCTACGACTGCGCTTGCCGCGCCGCGCACCTTCCGCAAGCGCCGGCTCGATCACTTCTCGCAAGTAACGTGGATCGGAATTCGTGGGATGCGTCATCTGAGCATCGGCCACTTCTCCGACGACGCGCGTCATGCCGGGATTGACGGCGCCGAGCAAAATTTTCGGCGGCGCCGAAGCAAGCGGCCCTGGATTGAAAAACGGCTGCATCCGCTTGAATACATAATGCTCGCCCGAAAAATCCAGCGGCGCGCCATTTTGCCAGCAATCGAAAATCGCACGCAACGCCAGCACGTATTCGCGCATTCGCGGCGCGGGCGCCGACCAGGGCATGCTGAAGCGTCCGACGATATTGCCCTTCACTTGCGAGCCGAGACCCAATTCGAAACGCCCGCCCGAAAGCTGCTGCAAATCCCAGGCATCTTGCGCCACGAGCATCGGGCTGCGCGCAAACGCCACGAGCACACCCGTATTTACTTTCAACACCGAAGTGTGTTCAAGCGCGAGCAAGACGACATTGACACTGTTGTGAAGCGCTTCGGCAATCGAAAGACCGTTGTAACCCATGGCCTCCACGCGCTTGGAAAAAGCCGGCGTCTCGGCAAGCGTTTTTCGAATATCCATCGTGGCATAAACCTGCATGACCGCTCCTCTCGCCTCGACAAAGGCTACACTTTATTGAGTTGAATCACTTTCGCGATTGCGTGAATCCGCAAAAGCCTTGTAGCGCTCCGTGTCGATCTTCAAAAAGATCGCCTCGGCTTCAGCGATCAAGCGCTCTCCGTCGGAGATCGTTGACTTCAGGAAGAGCTTGCGGCCTTCGCTGCGATCGACCCAACCGCGAAGTTGCAGATCGGTGCGCAACGGACACGGACTTCGATACTTGATCGTGAGCGTACCTGTCATCGAAGGCTCAGTCGATTTTGCGAGCATTTGCACGAGTCCGAAAAACTCATCGAAGCAAGCCGCAACGTAACCTCCATGCACCAAACCCGGCGGCCCTTCATAGGCCGACGAAAAATTCACCTTGCCTTCGGCATGCTCGTCCTGAATCGCAAACTGCAAAGGCGGTGCGAGTGGATTGGCAAGTCCCGAGATCGGACTGAAGTCGTGCATGTTCCCATAATCGAAAAAAAGCTTGTCGCCACGTTGCTTGAATCCGACGGTGCGCGAACGACGCGGAGAATCTTCGAGCTTGTAGGCATGTTCCTCGATCGCAAGCGCCGCGTCGAGAAAAGCCGCGTCGTCGAGATCACTCGCCACCATCTCGCTCGCAAGCGTACGCATGGCGCGCGCCAGACGACGCCGATTCTTGTAGATCTGCGCCGTTTCTTTGGCGTC
>JADFDR010000058.1 GCA_018262735.1 Geobacter sp. | reverse complement strand
GACTAGCTCACGGATTTTTTGAACAATTACTGCATAGTCTGGGCCTTGTACCGCGAAGCGGTAAGACAGCGACTTATCTGTCTGTTGACCAGGGGCCAGGACGTTGTCGATCATTTGCCCGACAGGCGTGCCGCGTTTGTACAGCCGCACTTGCTCGTGCTGATAATTCGGAAGCTCCTCCGGTACGTGGCCAAGACCGATGCCAGCGAGGGTCTGGCTGATCTCTGCGCGCACATTGACGCCTAACTTTGCCACGCCATGCGCGTCACGGAGAACGTCCATTGTGAACGTGTGGACGTTACCGTTCTTTTCGACTTGTTCCTTAATCTGTTCCCAGTTCATTTCACGATCCTTGATGGTTTACTCGCGCGGTTGATTTTCGATAACCATACAGCGCTCCGCGGACACTGCAGGTTTGTAGCCTAACGCTCCGGTTCAGCGGCGGGCCGCGCAGCGGACCGTCCGCTGCAACCGGTTGTTAGCCAGCGGTCTCAGGCGAAAGATCCGCTTTTCCCGAGTTGCAGCTCTCACATAATGTCTGAAGGTTCGCCAACGTGGTTTCGCCACCTTTGCTCCATGCGATGACATGATCGATCTCTAACCGCAGCCCGGGCGTACGCGGGGGATTGTCACCACATAGTCGGCAACAAAAGTTGTCGCGCTGTAGAACTAGGAATCGTAACCTGTTAGAGGGTCGCCTTGGCCCCCTTGCAGTCTGCGTCGTCGACATGGTGCAAACGCCATCCTGTGCCACCACCACATCAACGCCATGAGGTTCGCCTGCGTCTGTTCGGTTATGTTGATGTTGGCGGGGCTTCGCCTCTACGCCGGGTGCGCTGCCGGTTTCAGGAAGCGTGCGGAGTGTGGTGCTCGACGTATCCGCGGTACATCCCTCGGCGGAATGGGCCGGAGGTTCAGACTGCGACTCCCATCTAATGAATGCCTCGAGAGCCTTGCGCCAAGAGCCGAAACGATGTTGGTATGTCTTCAACGAGTAACAGACCACCTCGTCAGGCTTTGGCTGGCGACCGAGTGCGATCCACAGCTTCTCGAGTTATGCAAAGAGCTCCTCATCTGCAATGCGTCGGAGTAAGGGCCTTCGCAATTCCAGTCCTGCTGCCTCCACCGCGTTTCGCCAAGAGCCGAAATGTCGCCGGAACGGAACTGTACTAAACCGACCACCGTTATTGGCGTAGTCGTCAAACGTGATGGCTTTAGTACCAAGCCGGGTCGCGACTGCTCGAATGTCGCTGAGCAGGCCTTCCGGTTCCGTGCGGGTAGGGCAACGGGTGGTGGCGATTCCAGCAACCCTCAAGACATCGAGCCATGACGAACCGAATCTGCGAACCAAAACGCGCGCCTGGCAAACTCCCATATCTTCATAGGCACTCGGCGTCAATGGGCTGTCGCCCAACTCCTGATTCACACGCCGCAGGTCATCCAACAGTTGTTGGTCGGTGTAATGCACCCTCGCTGCGGCTAGAGTGGAAATCCCGGCCTTGCGCAAGACAGTCGCCCAATTCCCAAACCTCGAACGAAGAGTTGTCGAGCTTGCGCTCCCCCGCGCGTCGTAAATCTTTTGCGTCAAAGGCGTTGGCGCACATTCAGCGGCCACTCGCTGGATATCCGCGAGCAACTCCTGGTCGGAGTACTTGGCCTGCGATGGTTTCAGTTCAAAGCGCATCACCCACTCACGCTGGCTAACGTTTGAGTTCAGGCCGCGGCCCGTCAGGGCCGTCGCGCCTGCAACGAATGGTTAGCCACTTCCTTTCTGTTTCAAATGCCTAGCCAGAGCCTCTTCGATCTGAAGCAAGCGAAGAACCGGGCATTTAAGCTCCTCGGTCTTAGAAGCGGCAAACACCCGCAGTTCATTTAGACAATCACTGAACCGCTTGTTGACGACGAAATCAATTGAAACCCCATACTTGCTCTTGATGGCAGCGTCTATTTGCAGGATGTCCTTCTCTTGGTTGTAGAGAGATTCCTCTTTTGAGGACTTGATGATCGGGCTCCACAACATTACGTGCCTTTCAAAATCAGGAAAGTACTTATTTGCGTACTCGATATCTTTTGAGAATTTATCGGTCAGCTTTGCGACATTGTTTGGCTTCTTGTCCTTCACGTACCGAAGACCGGTGAGCAGATGTATTGCAACCTCACAGACATAGACCTTCTTGTCCTTGAGGTTTACACCAACGACGTCTATTTCGCCCTGGACGTCGGGGGTATAGAGATTCTGCTGCGTGAAATCGCAACCCTTAATGTGCTTCAGGTACGACGAGACCAGCTCTTCTCCGACATTCACGGAAACTCTCTCCTGAAGTGGCTAACAATAATTAGATGGATCCGTATAAGATCCGGGTTTCTTCGTTTCGATCCGTATAAGACGCCTTTAGATTTCTTGGCGACGGCGCAGTATACCCTGTGCGTTCAATCCTTTATCTCATTTTTTAGTCTTGGGTTTGGAATTTATGCGGATCCGCATAACAACGCCTTCTCATAGCCCGTCGATAGGGCTGCGCACGCCGGAGGGGCCGCGATTGAGAACGTGTGTATAGATCATGGTCGTCCTGACATCGCTGTGGCCGAGAAGTTCTTGAACGGTTCGAATGTCGTATCCGCCTTCAAGCAAATGTGTCGCAAAAGAGTGTCGGAAGGTGTGGCAAGTGGCTCGCTTGGTCAGCCCCGCCGCCACGACCGCTTGGCGAACGGATTTCTGCACCAGAGATTCATCGACGTGATGACGGCCCTCGTCGCCGGTCTTGCTGTTTTTCCATCGATTTTCCTGCGGAAAAACCCATTGCCAACGCCAATCTTTCGGGGCGTTTGGATACTTGCGATCGAGGGCGCCGGGGAGCAGAACACCACCCCAACCGTCGGCCAGGTCGCGCTCATGGGTCGCCTTGACGCTTCTCAGATGTTCCTGCAACGGGATCTTGAGCGACGCGGGCAGCATGGTGATTCGGTCCTTGGCGCCCTTCCCATCTCGAACAAGAATTTCATTGCGAGAAAAGTCGAGGTCTTGCACGCGCAAGCGCAGACAATCCATGAGGCGCAGGCCCGCGCCATACAAGAGTGACGCCATCAGCCATTTGTCGCCCGCAAGGTTTGACAGCACGGCCTTGACTTCATCGCGGGTCATGACAACGGGTAAGCGTTTTGGTTTTTTCGCGCGGATGACTTCGCCCAAGTCGCCAACTTTGCGACCCAAAACGTGGCGATAGAGAAACAGCAGCGCCGAGAGCGCCTGGTTCTGAGTCGAAGCAGAAACTTTTTCGTTGAGCGCCAAGTGTGTCAGAAACGCGTTCATTTCTGGCTCTGCCATCTCGGCAGGATGGCGGACATGGTGAAAATGAATGTAACGCCGGACCCAGTGGCAATAGGTCTGCTCCGTCCGTGGACTGTAATGACGCGAGCGCAACGCCTGGCGTAGTTGGTCGAGCAACTTGGGTGGATGAGGCTGGCTACACATTATTTTGTCCACAACGCACTTTGGGGGTTCGCCTTTACTCTCGTGAGTGCCTCTTTCCCCTTTCTGGTGTTGCGACACAACGCTGATTCACCGTGCGACGGACGCGGCGAGCATTCATTTCCGCTCATGAATCTCTTGCTTCTCTTCGGCTCCACCGGCTCAGTGATGGGTGACAACCGAGCGCCTAGAGAAGCTCTGCTTTCTTTCGCGTTATGAATACAGGTTGCATTTTCACCGACGGAAACCATCAGCCCGAATTTGCGAAAATACTCAAAAATGGAATGGACTAGAAACCCCTCAGCGGGATCGCAGCTTTTCCATCTCAACCGGCGTGGCGGCGGAGTCGTCGGTGATTAGCTCGACGATTTCGGATTCGCTGTAGCCGAGTTCGAGGAGCAACTCTTTTGTGTGTTGGCCTTGCAGCGGCGGCGGCATTTGCACTTTGCCGGGGGTGGCGTAGAACTTGATCGGCACGCCGGTCACGTCGAGATCGCCGAGCTTGGGGTGCTTGGTGGTGATGATCATTTCGTTGTGTCGGATCTGCGGGTCTTGCACGACTTCTTCGATCGAGTTGATCGGCGCGGTGAGCACGTCGGCGGCGATCAGCTTCGCGATCAGCTCGTCGCGTGAAAATTGCCGAGTGCGCTCGGCGATGATGCGATCGAGTTCGTCTTCGTTGGCTTGCCGCTGCGGGATGTTCGCAAAGCGCGGGTCTTTGTCCCACTCGACTTCGAGCGCGCGGCAGAGCTTCACAAAGAACTTTTCCGACGGTGTGGTGATCACGACGTTGCGGCCATCTTTCGTGGGATAGACGCCGGACGGCGCAAAATACAAGCTGCGATTGCCGGTGCGCGGCGTCACTTCGCCGGCCGTGAGATAACAACCAAGGCCGCTTGCTTGCGCGTGCACCAGCGCGTCGAGCAGTGACACTTCGATGCGTTGGCCTTGGCCGGTCGCTTCGCGCACGCGCAGCGCCGCGAGCGCGGCGGTGCTGACGAGCAGCGACGTCATCACGTCGATCAACGGCACGGTGAGCCGCACCGGCTCGCCCTTCGGCTCGCCGTTCAAAGCGAGCAGCCCCGCATAACCCTGCGCCAGAAAATCGATGCCCGGCCGCCCGGCATACGGTCCGTCGGGGCCAAAGGCCGTGACCCCGATCCAAATGATGTCGGGCCGGTGCGCGCGCACTTGTTCGTAGTTGAGACCGAGCTTCGAGAGCGCGGGCTCGCGCACGTTCGTGATCAAAATGTCCGTCGTCTTCACCAAGCGCGCGAACGCGGCCTGCGCTTTTTCGCGGCGCAAATCGAGCACGATGTCGCGCTTGCTGCGATTGAGACTCAAAAACGGCGAGCGCTCGCCGTCGCGCTCGGGGCCCAAGTGACGGCTCTCGTCGCCGTAGTGCGATTCGAGCTTAATCACGTCGGCGCCGAGATCACCAAGAAGTGTCGCCCCGTACGGCCCGGCGAGCATGGTCGCAATGTCGAGCACGCGCAGCCCCACGAGCGGCCCGGCAGAAAAATCTTGTTTCGTCGTCATCGTCGTCTCTTTTCTGTGTAGGAATTGCAATGCGACTTCAAGCCATCACTGCAGGGTCTTGCGCGGCCCGCGCGCCGTCGCTTCGAAAGCCACGAGGCCATTGCGCTTCATGAAGGCGAGTTGCATTCCCCACCAACGGAAAGCATCAACCTTGGTTTTCAAAAATATCCGAAAAAGAAAAAGCTCTGAGCCCCTTCGGGAATCAGGGAATCGCGCCCTTGGCCTTCAGCTCCTCGATCTCTTCCCAGCTATAGCCAAGTGTCGTCATCAAGAAAATCTCGGTGTCTTGTCCAAGCTCCGGCCCGAGCGATTCCACTTTGCCCGGCGTTTTGCTCAGCGTCACCGGCAGGCCGCGCACCTTCACTTCGCGCTTCACTTCCTCGCAGTAGGCATTGAGGAAATATTGATTCTCCCAAGCGCCCGCGTCGCTCGCGCAATCTTGCAGATTGCAGATCGGCGCACCGACGATGCCGAGGTCGGTAAAGCGCTGCATCCATTCGTCGGCCGTGCGCTCCGGAAACTTCGCGTCGAGCACATCGACCAAAGCGCGCGCGTGGTCGCGGCGCTGCGCCGCCGTCGCAAAGCGCGCGTCACTCGAAAGTGTCGCGTCGCCGAGCGCCTGCGCGAGCTTCTGCCAGTTCGCATCTTCGTTCGCCATGCAGACATACACCCACTTGTCTTTCGCGGGATACAAATTCCAGAGCGGGTTCTTCACGTCTTTGCGCGAGCGTTGATCCGAATACTTCGCGCTCTTCGTCGCGAGATAGCCTTGCAGCGCCGGTGCGTTGAGGAAGAGCTGCGCGCCGTACAGCGACGCATCGAGCTTCTGGCCTTGGCCGGTGCGCCGTCGCTGATAGAGCGCCATCACGATGCCCATCGCCGACATGATGCCGCCGTAAGCATCGCCCGAACCCATGCCGAGATAAATCGGCGGCTGCCCCGGCTCGCCGAGCCGCGCCATGATGCCAGTGAGCGCTTGCACCGTCATGTCGAACGACGGCTTCACCACGTCGCCAAAATAACCGTATCCGGTGTTGGTCGCATAAACGAGTTTCGGATTGATCGCGCTCAACTTCTCGTAGCTGAGATTCCACGCTTCGAGCATGGGCGCACCGAGATTCGAAAGAAACACGTCAGCTTCTTGCACCATTCGATGCATCACCGCTTGGCCTTCGGGTTTTTTCAAATCGAGCGCAACACTTTTCTTATTGCGATTGATCACGAGGAAGTATTGATTCCAGTCTCCGACGGGCAGCGCCTTGATGCTGCGCACGCCGCGGCCTTGATCGCCGCCTTGCGGACGCTCGACCTTGATCACTTCGGCGCCGAAGTCAGCGAGATACTGCGCCGACACCGGGCCTTGAAACCAAACCGTGAGATCGATGACACGAATTCCTTCGAGTGCGCCGGCCACGTTGAAACCTCCTCTATTCTTTTTTGTGTCGCTTGCTCAACGCAGCGCGAACGCGCCTTGCACGGCAAAGCGTTCGATCTCGTCTTCGGTGTAGCCGAGGAGATCGTTCAAAATTTCTTCCGAATGTTGACCGCAACACGGCGCCGTGCGATCGAGCCGCGCCGGACTCTCGCTCATGAACACCGGGAAGCCGAGCGTCTTGATCGCGCCGTAACTCGGGTGTTCGAGCTCGAGGATGTAGCGATTGCGCAAAACCTGCGGATCGCTTGCGGGATAGTCGAAGCGCTCGATCACGTCGGCGGACATCTGCTTTTCCATGAACACTTGGCGCCAGTGGCTGCCGGGATGCTTTTGGAAAAGTCCTTCGAAGAGATGCATGAGTTCGATGCGATTGACGTCGCAGCGTTTTTCGTGCGAGTTGAAGCGCTCGTCGTTCGGGTCCAGACCCACCGATTCGGCAAGTGCCGGCCACCACCGATCGGTGTCGGGCATCGTAAGCGTCACCCAGCGTCCGTCGGAACTCGGATACAGCGTGCCGCTCATCGGATTGCCGGCGTCGAGCCGCGACACGGGATGCAAGAAGCGTTCGCCGCCCATCGCAAGGAACGCCTGAATGTCGAGCGCGGCGCCATACATATTGCCCGCAAAGAGCGAGACATCGATCTCTTGCCCTTCGCCCGTCGCTTGACGATGCAAAAGCGCGGTGACGACGCCAAAGGCGAGCATCACCGACGTGTGCATCTCGCCCGCGCCGGTATACACCGGAGGTTGTCCCGGCTGCGGCAAGATCGGCATCATGCCGGTGCGCGCCGCGGCAAGCTCATCGATCGCGGGCAAGTCTTTGTCCGCGCCCTTGGGCCCGAAGCCCGAAGCGCGCGCATACAGGATGTCCGATTTTTGTGTCACGACACTCGCGTAGTCGAGCTTGTGCTCGGCAAGCCAGTCGAGCGGCCAGTCCGTCACGATCACGTCGGCTTTCGCGATGAGTTCGCGCAAGAGCTTGCGACCGAGTTCTTGTTCGAGATTCAAACTCACGCTGCGTTTGTTGCGATGGATCAACTCGGCGTTGTAATTCCAGGCCGCGTCCGAGGCGTCGGCGTCGTCGCGATGGCATTGCTTGGGTGGCGTCGGCCGGGTTTCGAGCCGAATCACGTTGGCACCAAAATCACCGAGAAGCGCCGCACTGAAGGAGGACCAAAACTCCGTGGTGAGATCGAGCACGACGACATTTTCGAGGGCGACACTCATGGCAAGCCTCGCTTCGTTATTTGAAAAGTTTTTGGAAGAAACCGCGGATCGCGGCCCAGAGCGTGGCGAGCAAGAGCGGAATCACGCGAAGTTCTTTTTCGTCGACGGGAAGCTGCGCCGCCGTCGGTGCGCTCGCGGCAGCGCCGGCTTGCGCCGCCGTCGGTGCTGCGGTCTCGAGCCGCGCCTGCACCGACTTCACGAATTTCTGGAAAAGTTGTTTTGAAACGCCCTCGATCATGCCGCGGCCGACTTGCATGATGCGGCCCGCGATCTCGATGTTCGAATCCGTCCTCACTTCGGTGCGCGTCGCCGAGATCGCGCGCAGCCGGTTCGTGATCGTGCCCTTCGCCGTGCCGCCGCTCGCATCCTTGCCCTCGGCGATCATCTCGACGCAGTAGTTCGCGAGATCAACCTTCGTAAATTCGATCTTACCTTTGTAGCTCGCCGTCACCGCACCGACGCGAAGCTTGATGCTGCCGACGAAGTTCTTCTCGTCGATCACTTCGTCGAGCGAAGCGCCCGGCATGCAGGCCGCCACGTTCTCGGCATTCAGCAAAAAATCCCACACCTTGGCAATCGGAGCTTCCACTTCGAATTGCTCTTTGATCTCGATCGCCATGGCCTCGTCCGTCCCCGATTTTTTGAGTTTGTCTTGGGTTTGAAGTCTTGCGTCGCACGCCGGCACAAAAAACCGGACATAAAAAACTTGGCGCAAAAAGCCGGTGCAAAAACAAATGGCCCGCTCGCCAAGCAATCCCCGGCCAAGCAGCCTCTCGTTGCGCGGGTTTTTCGCGTGGGTTTGCGCGGGTTTTCTTTATCCCACGCCTCCGGTTGCGTCAACGCGCGCAAACAGTAGGCTTTTTCGCGCTCGGATGGCAGGGCGTAGCGACGGTCGACAAAAGGAAAAACGGAGAGAGAGAGCGAGTCTCAATCCAGAAGCAGCAACCGGGAAACAAGCCGCGTTGGCTTTGCCACCGACGAAATCAGGACAAACTCAACCCGGAAAAACGCTCGCACCCTTCACGACTCTTCATGAAAACGAAGCACAAACCCGAGGAGCCTCGGATTCCTTTCGCTGCATGACGCGGGTCGATTTTCCACCGACGGAAAGCATCAATCTGGTTTGTGCAAGTACTCGAAAAATGGAATAGATCCGAGACACCTCGAATAGGAATGAACGTGACGAAAAAAGCCACAGATTCGGTGCCGGCGCGCGCCGGTTTCGACGAAAAACTCGCGGGTCGAATTGCGGAATGCGACGGTGGCGGGCCGATCGAGGGCACGCGCTACGCGGGGCGCCAGGATTTTCGGGGCCGACTCACCGGCGAATACGTCGAAGAAGGCGACCCGCCGTCGCGCTGGTATTTGATGACCGAGCTCACGCTCAAGCCGCCGCAATTTCCGAGCGACGCTGTGTGGTGCGAAGTGGGCAACGTCTTCCTGATCGACGAACCGATCCGCAGCGGATCGAAGTAACGATCGAGTTCTGCTAAAAACCTTCGCGCCCGGAAGGGCGAAATCACGAGAAGAATGGAGAAACGCGATGCGAGTGGTGATATGCGTCAAAAATGTATTCGACCCCGACGCCGTAAACAATTATGCGTTGGCCGGCCGGCTCGAAATCGGAAGCGACGGCAAGAGCCTGACGCAAACGACGATTCCGCGTTTGATCAACGGCTTTGACGAGCAGGCGATCGAAGCGGCGCTCTTGCTGCGCGACGCCGGTGCGAACGTGCAGATCACGGTGGTGTCGATCGGCAGCGACGTGAAAGATCTCTTGAAGCACGCCGCTGCGCTCGGCGCCGACGAAATCGTCGAAATCGCGCACGACCCAAGCACGCTCGACACGCACGCGGTCGCCGAAATTCTCGCCGCCTACATCCGCTCGAGCGGCGGCGCGGGGCTCGTGCTCTGCGGACGCCAAGCCTCCGACGACGATCAAGCCGTGGTGCCCGCGCTGATCGGAGAAATCCTCGGCATGCCGGTGATCCCGGTCGCAAAAGCTCTCGCCCTGCAAGGCGCGACGCTGCGCGTGACGCGCGTGACACCAAACGGTGACGAAATCGTCGAATGCGACGGTGCGGCCGTGGTGACAATCAGCAACGAACTCGGCGAGCCGCGTTTTCCGACGGCGGCGAACAAAATCAAGGCGCGCAAACAAAAGCCCACCGAGGTGAGCGTGGCGTCGCTTGGCCTCGATGCGGCGAAGCTCGCACCGAAGGTGAAGCTCGTGCGTCAGTTCGTGCCGCAAATCCAGGGGCAATGCGAAATGCTGCAAGGCGACTCGCCGGCAGCACTCGCGCAGGCCCTCATCCAGAAACTCCGCGCCGAAAGCGTGATTTCCTAAGGGAAGGAGAAACTCATGTCGTGCATCGTTCTCTGTACTTGGGGCGAAGGTTTGACCGACGGTGCAGCCGAAGTGCTGACCCTCGGCCGCGCGCTCGCCAAAGCTCAAGGTTTGCCGCTGCGCTGGGTGACACTCGGCGCAGTCTCGACGGAAGTCGCCTCGATCGCA
>JADFDR010000057.1 GCA_018262735.1 Geobacter sp. | reverse complement strand
GCAGCTTGCTCGCCGAAAGTACCGCGTTTCACACCGAAAAACCTCGCGAGCATAAAGTTCCACAAAACTTCGGCGAAAAGCCCTGCAGACCTGAAAGCTCGTGATCGCCCACAGAAGCGATCCGACCATCGGTCCGACGCTGTTCTGCAAAACGCAAGTTGCAATACCTCGACGGGAGCCTTATGTACGATCCGCTGATTGAAATTTATTTGAATAGTACTCGGATTCGGACGCAAAAATTCGACAAAGACTCGTTCACGATCGGACGCTCGAGCAAGAACGACATCGCGATCGACGATCTCGCCATGAGCCGCGTGCATGCACGACTTACAAAATCGAAGAACGGCATTCTGCTCGAAGACGAGAACAGCGAAAACGGCTGCTTCTTGAATGGCCTTCGTATCCGACGCGCCATCGTCCACCCCGAAGATGAAATTTTGCTGGCACGTTATCGACTCAAACTTTGCGCCACCGCCGAAGAACCCCTTGTCGCTGCGGCAAGCACCGCGCCCGCACCCGAGCTTCGCGAAGAAATGGGCACGATCTTCACACCGCCGAAGTTGTCGACTCCTCCTGACAGCAAGACAATCCTGGTGTTGCGCACGAGCCCTGGTGGCGAAAAGACTTTCGCCTGGGACAAGCCCGAGATCCTGATCGGGCGTGGCAGCAACTGCGAAATTTCGCTCTTCGAAGCTCAAGTCGCGCGCAGGCACGCACGACTCCTCCGCGAGGGAGATCGCTACATCGTCGAAGATCTCGGCTCGGCGAACGGCACCCGCGTCAACGGCAAAGCGATCTCGACGCACGGCCTTGCCCCCGGCGACGTGATCGAAATCGGTACACACGAAATTGTGTTCCGGATCGAGGGAGATTCTCGGGTCGCGAGCAAGGTCGCCCCAGAGACCGCACCCGCCGCCGCTCAACCTCGGCCCACCCTAGCCGACACAGATGTGAGTATATCGCAAGTGCCCGCCGATAAAAACTCAGCCCACGACATTGACACGCAAACGACGCTGAACCTCGATGCCGAAGCAACCTTGCGCTCGGCGGAGCATGCTTTGGTGGCAGATTTGCGCACGCCACCGCCAATGCGGACGGCTCCTGCCGCAACACAAGAAGTAACATTGGTGACGCAAACGCCTCCGCCACTACGCCCGGAAGCGGTCGAAACGCAGGTCAAGCTGCAGGCGGCCAAAACACCGCCTGCGCTTCCCGGTATCGCAATGGACACGAACACGACTTTCGTCGACACACCGACGATTCCCGACGCGCTGCGCGTCACACCCATCGATGCCATCTTGAAGGCTTCGCTCGAAGCGCCGGGAGCCATCTCAAGCCTCTTCGACACGGATGCAACACTTACTGGTGTAGACTCGCAAGGTACGATCAAAACGCCGTCGTCCCCGACTCCCGTCCTTCTTGCGCCGCCGCCTCTCCCCAAACGCCCTCCGCTCCCCACGCAACCCACTCCCGCAGCAACGGGGATGACACAACCCTTGCGTCCCGAACTTGCGGCAACCCAG
The DNA here is from genome assembly GCA_018262735.1 of Geobacter sp. Classification (GTDB taxonomy): domain Bacteria; phylum Myxococcota_A; class UBA9160; order UBA9160; family JADFDR01; genus JADFDR01. The sequence continues at coordinate 8,711 of JADFDR010000057.1, read as the reverse complement.
ATCAAGGTGCGATCGCCCCAGGCATTGCCTTCTCAAGATCTCGCTCTGGATGTGATGATTGATCTCGAGGCGCTTGCGCCCGAGGTGCGCGAAGCGTTGCAAAAGCTTTGCGAAAGCGGCCTCGAACTGCCGGCCCGATTGCGCCTGCGCTCGAAGTGAGTCGGTTCCGTCGCGCAAAATCTCAAACTTGCGCCCACCGCTACGCCTCGCGCCGTACTATCGAAACAAATCTGTGTCGCTTTCGCTAGCGAGTGCTGCACCGATGCTTGCGAGTTGTTCCGGCGCAGAACCAAAATCCAGTTCGAGTTGCCTGCTCCAGAGGTAATAGCGATGGAGCGGATAATCGAGTGCCACGCCGATTCCGCCGTGCAGGTGTTGCGCGGCATAAGCCACAAACGCACCCGCCTCACAAGCCCAATATTTGGCCGTTTGCACGGCAAGACCGCACTCCTTTTCGGTGTCGAGCAAAAACGCGGCTTGCCAAAAAGTCAGGCGCATGGCCTCGATCAACACAAACGCATCTGCAGCACGTTGCGCCACAGCCTGGAACGTCGCGATCGGACGCCCAAACTGTTTGCGCTCTGCCGTGTATTGCGCAGTGATTTCGAGCGCACGCTCGGCAACACCGAGATGTTTCGCGCACAGCAGAACCCTTCTGCGATCTCCGAGCCAGCGCAAAATCTCCGTTCCCTGCGCTTGGACGCCCAAGACATCTCCGACGGAAATCTGCACGTCGTGCAGGCGCAGATGGAACCAGGGCTCCCCGGTCGAACTGCGCATCGCTTCGAGTTCGACACCGGGACGGCGAGGATCCAGAAGAACGAGCAGCTCGCCCGATTCCGCACGAAGCGACATCAAGATTCGCGAGGCATGATCGGCGTACGCCACGCAGGTGCGCTCCGCATGCACGCGCCATCCATCACCGTTTTGTGTCGGTTCGGATTCGATTTTCTGCGCCGTTCTTTCCGTCGAAAATCCTTCGAGCAAGGCCGTGCTCAAAACAAGAGTTCCGTCGCAGACTCCAGATAAAAGCGCGCTGCGCTGCGCAGGAGTTCCAAACTTTTCGACTGCAAGCGCGACGCTCAACGTCTCGAGCGCAGGCACAAACGGCAACGCGCGTCCCACTTCTTGCATCAAACAACAGAGCGCCAAGAAGCCAAGTCCTGCACCGCCCACCGTTTCGGGCAATGCGACTCCCAACAAATTCGCCTTCGCAAGCGCTTGCCACGTCTCGCGATCCAGGGTTTCGCGCCTTGCCGCCAAGGTCGCGAAACGCTCGGGTGTCACGAGGGCGGTGAGAATTTCTCGCGCAAGCGCAAGGACGGATTCCTCTTCGTCACTCCATCGAAAATCCATTTTCCCTACCCACCCCTCGACCGATCCTGGTCCTTTCTCCAACTTCCTTCTTCGACTTCGTTGCCCCACGAACGAGCGATCCGTCGGCCTTCCGCTTCTTGCACGCTGCGCTGCACGACTTACCGCGTCACCGGCGGCATCTTCAAACCTGCCGCCGCAATCAAATCACGCTGGATCTCGTTCGTTCCCCCTCCAAAAGTAAGAATCAGCGAAGTGCGATAAAACAGTTCGGGGAGACCTGACACAAGCGCGTGTCGCGAAGTTCGATGCACCAAGCCGGGCAATCCCAGAATTTCAAGCATCGCTCGATAAATCGCGACAAAACTCTCCGTGCCATACACCTTCACCGCCGAAGCATCCGCAAAATGCAAGCAATCCTGCGAAATGGCCCAAGCTTGCTTCCACGTCATCAGACGCAAGGCGGAAAGCCGCGTATAAATTTCCGCAAGACGCAGCTGCACCCACGGTCGATCGATCACGCGCGTCCGCAAATCGCCATCGCGGACGTAGGCTTCACGCGCCCACGCAAGCAGTTCCTCGAAAACAGGAAGAGGCGGCCCCGTCGACACGAGCGAAATGCGCTCGTGGTTGAGTTGATTCGTAATGAGACCCCAGCCCTGGCCTTCCTCACCGACGAGCCACTCGCAAGGCACGCGCACGTTTTCATAGAACGTCGAGGTCGTCGTCACCTCTCCCACCGTCGGCATGGGTTGCACCGAAAACCCCGGGAGCTTGGTATCGACGAGCAGAATCGAAATGCCACGATGCTTCGGCGCATTCGGATCCGTGCGGCACGCAAGCCAAATGTAGTCGGCATGACCTGCGAGACTTGTAAAAACTTTCTGCCCGTTCACGACGTAGTGATCGCCGTCGCGCTCCGCACGGCAACGCAGCGATGCGAGATCGGTCCCGGATTCGGGCTCGGTATAACCAATGGAGACATGAAGCTTGCCTGCCAAAATCTTGGGCAGAAGCTCCTGCTTTTGTTTCGCAGTGCCATATTTCGCAATCGTCGGCCCTACCGAATTCAGTGTCAGGAATGGAATCGGAAAGTTGACGCGTTGCACTTCGTCGGAAAAGATCAATTGTTCGAGTGGCGTCCGACCTTGCCCGCCATATTCTTTGGACCATCCGATCCCGAGCCAACCATCGCGTCCCATCTTCTCCATCGCTTGGCGATACAGCGGGCCTCCGCCTTCCGACACTCCGTCGGGATCGCCCAAGATCTCCTGCGTCAATTCGGGCGTCATCAATTCCTGAAAATAGCTTCGCAACTCGCGTTGCAACGCTTTTTGTGCATCCGTCCATTCAAGCTTCATATAAGGCTTCCATTCCGTTGATTTCCGTGACGGCGCGATGCGTGCCAAACTACACCAAAAAGTTTCGATCTTTCTTGCGACGCATCGGGCGCAAAACCTCTGCACGTCGCCGAGCCGAAAAACGCGCAGGCACCTCGCGACAAAACCAAACCTTCGGAGTGTCGGAACCCTTTGAGGACGAACGACTTTTGCAAACCAGAACCGATGCTTTCCGTCGGCAAAAATCTACCCGCATGCATGAAGCGAAATCTCTCCGAGACTTTCTTACTCGGATCGCAACTCGCTTGCTTCTTGCTTGAACACATCGAGCAGACTCGCGTCGAGCGACGCCGGCCGCGCACGGTGCTTTGCCCAGTCGCGCAGATCCTTGATCGATTCCTCGTAGGTTTCATAGAGCGGTACGGTTTCCGTAATCGCGTTCAGAAGATCGTTCTGCGCCAGTTCGCGGTTTTGCGAAAAAGCTTTGTGTAGACCCGACGCCACGACTTGTTCGAGTTCCGAGCCCGAAAAGTTGCGACTCTCTTCCGCCACTTCCTCCAAGCGAAACAGATTGGGGTCGCGACCTTGTCGACGCAAATGGATCTTCAAAATGTCTTCGCGTTCCTTCACCGACGGAAGATCCACGAAAAACAGTTCGTCGAAGCGGCCTTTGCGCAAAAGCTCCGGCGGCAAATGCTTGACGTCGTTTGCCGTCGCCACGACGAAAACGGGTTTCGTTTTTTCGGCAAGCCAAGTCAGGAACGAACCAAAGACACGCGAAGCGCTGACGTCTTCCGCCGACGTAGCAAAGCCTTTTTCGATTTCGTCGATCCAAAGAATCGCCGGTGCAATCGACTCTGCGATCGCCGTCGCTTCACGAATGATCGCTTCAGGCGTATCGCTACCACCGCCAAATGCCGCACCGAGATCGAGCCGCAAAAGCGGAAAACACCACTCCCGCGCAACCGCTTTGGCACAAAGCGATTTGCCGCAGCCCTGCACGCCGAGCAACAAAAGACCGCGCGGTGTCGGCAAGCCAAAGTTGCGTCCCTCTTCGGTGAATACGCGTTGTCGCTCTTTGAGCCAGCGCTTGAGTTCGCCAAGGCCACCGACGTCACCCATGTTTTCTGTCGCATCGTGAAAGCTCAAGGCCGGCGATCGCCCGAGAAGCAAACGCTTCTCCCGCACGATCCACGCGACCGCGCTGTCGTCGAACACGCCGGCTTGATACCAGGCTTTACGAAACACACGCGCCGCTTCGGCGCTCGTGAGTCCGAGTGCGGCATTCACGGCGAGCGCGAGCACGCGCTCCGAAGCTGCGCCTTGCCCCGCCGATTCGACGATCTTGCGAAAGAGCGGTTCGAGTTCATCGGCTTTCGGCAGTGGAATCTGAATCCGTCCTGCCTCACGCTCGAGTTCGATGGGCAAGTGCAACACCGGCGCAAAAAGCGACACTGCTTGGCGTCGCTTCGCAAAAGTCGGCAAGGCATCGCGCAGGCGACGTACCGCCAGCGCATCATTCAAAACCTTGTGTGCATCGAGCACCGCAAAAACCACCGGATCTGCAATCTCGAGCATGGCTTCGACGGCGGCATCGAACGAACCTGCGCCACGCGCGCTTTCCGAGAGACCGCTTGCGAGCGTCCATGTACGCAGCGTGCGATCCATTCCTTGTGCAGCGCGCTCGAGCAAACGCAGCGCTCGCTCTTCTTCAAAGGTTTCGACGGCAAGCAAGCGCCAACCCGATTTGAGAAAGAGCTGCAACTCTTTGATCGTCTCCTGACTCATCGCCGCACCCTACTCGAGATCCGCCGTCACGCGGATCACTTCTTCGAACGTCGTAATTCCCTTGGCCAGTTTGCGAATGGCACTTTCACGCAAACTTTCCATGCCCTCGATGCGTGCCGCTTTGGCAATTTCCGTCGCATCTGCATTCGTGTTGATCAATTCGCGCACGCGGCGCCCAACATCGAGCATCTCAAAAATGCCCGTGCGACCCAACAATCCTGTGTGTCGGCAATCGACGCAACCGTCGCCCCACTTTGCACGCAGTTGTTCCCGACGTTCGACGGGAATCTTGAGTCCGAGCGCAATCACCTGATCCGGCGTCAAAAATCCATCTACCGAACAATGCGGACAAACCATGCGAATCAAGCGTTGCGCCATCACACCGCGAAGCACACTCGAAAGCAGGAACGGCTCGACACCAAGTTCGGTCATGCGTATGACGGCTCCGGAGGTGTCGCGCGTGTGCAGGGTCGAAAACACCAGATGCCCCGTGAGCGCCGCTTGCACGGCCATTTGCGCCGTTTCTTTATCGCGAATCTCGCCCACCATGATCACGTCGGGGTCTTGACGCAAAATCGTGCGCAACGCATTGGCAAACGTAAGATCGATCTGCCGATTCACCTGCACCTGGCTATAGCGCGGATCAATCATCTCGATCGGATCTTCGATCGTCGTGATGTTGATTTCCGGACCAAAGACGTAACGCAAAGTTGAGTAGAGCGTCGTGGTCTTGCCAGAACCCGTCGGTCCCGTAACCAAAACCAAACCGTTCGGCGCTGTAATCCATTTTTCGTACATTTCGCGTTCGCGAAACGAAAAACCGATTTCCTGCAAACCTGCCAAAAGCACATTCGGATCGAAGACACGCACCACGACTTTTTCGCCGAATGCCGTCGGCATGCACGAAATGCGCAGCTCGATCTCGTTGCCTTGATGCAAAGTCTTGATGCGTCCATCTTGCGGACGGCGGCGTTCGGCAATGTCCATGCGCGCCATCACCTTGATACGCGAAGCGATCGCGGCATGCACGGCAATCGGCACGGTTTCGATGTCGTGCAAAATTCCGTCGATGCGATAGCGAATCACGCCTTCTGTGCCGCGCGGCTCGAGATGCAAATCCGAAGCGCGTTGGTGAAACGCATAATTGAACAAATAATCGACGGCAGCGATGATGTGTCTTTCGTTTTCACCGATGGCCATCTCTTCGTTCGATTTGAGCTGAAAAATCTGAACGATGCTGCCCTGAGGAATGAGCGTATCGCCAAGATCTTCCTTCGCACGTGACACACTTGTGCGAAACCCATACACACGTTCGATGACGGCGAGAATGTCTGCCTTGGAAGAAATGACATACGTCACGGGCTGGCGAAAGAATTGCTCGAGCGTATCGCGAAGCGTGCTGTCAAACGGTTCCGCAATCGCGAGCTTGAGTTTTGCACCGTCGCGTCCGACGGGGATCACCACGTTGCGGCGCGCAAAAGGCCGCGAAAGCGACTTGCTGATGAGATCGTTGTCGAGCCGCAGCGGATCGATTTTGAAATACGGAAGCCCCGCCGCCTTCGCCATCAATTCCGCGATCAAGTCTTCGTCAATCTTGCGATGCGAGCGTTCGGGGTGCGGGATGCCAAGCGTGGCCACCATCTCCGCCGGTGTTGCGTCGTAACGCTGTGCCGCTTGCGAGCGTATCGCTCCGACTTTCTCTTTCAGAACACGACTGCGCAAAGTGGCAGAACGCGCAGCAGCGTCGGAGGCTTGTTGTGCGGTAAGCAAGCCTGCGGTCTTGAGCATGGCAAGAAGTTCTTCGAGGCTCAGCGCGGGGCGAATCTGCCCTGTCGCCAACCCTCCAGCGGGACGAAGTGATGCGGCATCAATGCGGTCAATCATGCTCATGGCTATCGGCGAACTCATGGCGCAACTTGCGACGTAACTTGCGCTCCTTCAGGTTGTCGTATTGCGCCAATCGACTGCGACGGTGACGAAGCCCACACTCCCGCCATATTGACGATAGGTGTGTTCAGTGTTGAATGCGCCAATCGACTGCGACGGCACCCCTGCTTCTTAGTTTCGAGCAAGCGCCAACAACTCTGCAAATCCCGCTTCGAGAGCCTGTGCAAACGGTGCAAGATCCGGAATGACCTTGGGACTTGCGATGAGGGCAATTCTCAATTGGCCGCGATAACTCGTGAGCGAAATCACAAGTCCTTGGTTGGCAAAAAGCGGATTGAGCGGATAGCCCTCCACGAGTTTTGCATCGAGAAGATAGAGTTCGTTTTCGAGTCGCGGATGATTGGAAACGATCAGGTTGTAGGGCCGAAGCGCACCGAGCACTGCGACGCCAAAGGCAATCATGTGTGCCCCTGCCCATTCGGCCGTCTGAAACAACGTCGTTGCACCAAGCGACTGCTTGGATTCTTTGTAGTGCGAAGTCTCGGCAAGGACTTTTTGGTAACGCGCAAAGGCATCGGCCTCCTCGACGGGCAATGTGACGACCCACGCGGAAGCATCGTTGCCGAGCTTGGCAAGATCCTCGGTGCTGCGCGTGCTCACGGGCACGACGACGCGAAAGCCCGCAGGCGGCGTTTCGCCGCGCCGCACGAGATACGCACGCACGGCACTCGCCACCGCAGCCAAGATCACATCATTCACGGTGCCGCCAAGGTTTTTGCGAATCGCGAGCACTGCGTCGACATCCTGCCTACACAAAAAAATTTCACGCTCCGCATCGATCTCGGCATTGAGCAAAGTCTTCGGCGCAAGCGTGACTCCTGCGCGCATCGTCGTCCACGTCGCTTGTGCACGTTCGATCCAGGATTTTTTCGTGCTGGAAACATCTCCCGCTGCAACCTCTTGCGCTTGCAAACTCGCAAAGACTTTCTTGCCTTCGCGCACGATTTCCGCCGGCATCGCCACGCGTCGCGAAACGGCTTCCTGCAGCAAAAGCTTTTCGCTCGGAGCCGGACGCGGGCGCCAGGGCTTGGCCGGCGCACAATCCTGCGCGGGCGTTTCCAGAAAAATTTGCGACATCAAGTAGACGATCGCACCGCCATCGACCATGCAGTGATGCATCCGACACAAAATTGCGAAACGATCTTGGCAGAGGCCCTCGATGACGCACATTTCCCAAAGCGGACGCGTGCGATCGAGGCATTGTCCATGCATTTGTGATACAACACGCAGAAGTGTCGATTCGTCTCCCGGCGCTTCGAGCATCCCATGCGACACATGATGCGCAATTTCGAACTGCGCATCGTCGACCCACACGGGATCGTTCTCGATCGGAACGAAGGCCAAGACCTGACGCAAACGCGGAATGCGACTCGTGCGCGCTTCGAGAAAATTTCGGATTCGTTCGAGATCGAGCGAACCGTCGGTGCGCCGCAGCGGCTTCGCGTCGAAAATCCAAAGCCATCCGATGTGCGTCGGTGCGATTGCCGACTCTTGCGGCAAGAAGGAAATGTCTTGCGCGGCAAGACGTTCATAATGCGCTTTGGCCATATCGCTGTCCTGTCGTCTTCGTCGTCGAGGGCTTCACCGGGCCGGAAAGCACAAACATCTTTTCCAAACGCGCTGCTCGCGCTGCCTCAGTTTGCAATCAACAGCCGCAAGCGATTGCCTACCCGCTCCGCATAGTCGGCGAGATCACCTACCCAACCGATGATCTGATACCAGAAGAACGTGCTGACGCCGAGTTTGTCTTCTTCGGCAAACAAAAGGCGCAACGCTTTTTCTTCGAGCTTGTCCGTCTCGCTTTCGTATCGATTGAGTTCACTGATCATGTCTTCGACATGTGTCACTTCGCGCGTACCAAAACCCGTTTCGACGAGTTCGTCGAGCTCGTTCACGACCTTCTCGGCTTGCTCGCAGGTGACGATCACACGCTGCACGAACTCGATCATCACATCGCGAAGAACACTTGGAAGTGTCATCCCGCGCAAGTCGGCCAACTCGGCGATGTCTTGCGCCACATCCGCAATCGAATCTTGCGCATCGAGAATTTCGAGCATGTCGCGGCGCTCCATGGCCATGAACAAACGCTTGGGCAAGTGGCTGCGAATTTCGTTCTTGATGCGATCGGCCTTGTGTTCGAGTTCATCGATCTTGGCGCGGCAAGCCTGAATCTTCGCGCGGTCGCCGACGGCGAGCGCTTCAAAAAGCGGCAACACTTGCTTGGCGCACTCCACCGACACGCGTATGTGTTCTTGCATGGGACGAATCGGCGAGCGACCAAAGAGATCTCCGATCAAAGTCATAACGACTCCTTAGCCAAAC
>JADFDR010000056.1 GCA_018262735.1 Geobacter sp. | reverse complement strand
ATCAGTCCCGTTTTTCGCGAATCAGGACTGGTGTTTTTCGTCGGAGGAAAATTCCTCGTCTTTCGAAAGAGGGATTGATCAGAGGCTCCCTAAGCACTCCTTGCAGGAGCGGCGGCTGTTCTTGAGGGCTCGCTCTGGGCGAATCGATACTGCGGAAGGTCGCATCGTGAGGCGCGTCCAAGCCGAGGTTCGCATGGCTCAATGATTCCAATGGCTGTGGCGAGTTTGTGTGCGGAGAGAAATCGGCTCGAAGAGATTGCTGCGCCGATCGCTCCATTCTTGGGTGGGTTGTGGCGATTTTGCCGGCTTGCTGGACACGCGGGAGATCGGTGCCAACGATTTCGCGGCGCAGGGGTAGTGGGTTCTCGCTTTGCTTGAAATTGCACAAAGGGTAGATTGTTTTTGTGCGCGCTCGCCGATGAAATGGGAAGCATGACTCGCCGAATCAAAGTTTCGACTTACAACGTGCATCGCTGGATGGGTGCTTCGGGGCGTAACGCGCCGGACATTCGCGTCGCGGGTGCTGTGATTTCGGAGATTGGTGCGGATTTGATTGCGCTTCAGGAAGTGCTGCGTCCGGTTTCGGGCGAAGATCCGCTACGCGAACTCGCCGAAGATCTCGGCCTTCAATATTTGTTTACGCGTGCGCGCATTCACCGTCGTGGCGAGCTCGGGAACGTGATTCTTTCGCGCTGGCCGATCCGCTTTGCGACACCGCTGCGGCTGAGTTCGTCGCTGCTCGACAAGCGCGTGGCGACGCTGGCGCAAGTCGAGGTCGAGGATTGCCTGCCGCTGCAGGTTGTAACGACGCACCTTTCTCTTCTTGCACGCATGCGTCATCGTCAGGTTGACACCATTCTGGAACACTTGCGGGATGTGCCGACGATTTTGCTCGGCGATTTCAATCTTTGGAGACGTTGCAAAGCAAGCCATACACTTGAAAGTGAACTTGCGCGCGAGCGATACATGACGTCGCCGTCTTCGTATCCGGGCATCATGCCGTTCTTTGCGCTTGATCGTGTGTATTCGCGCGGTGTACCGATCCTCGACATGCGTGTGCACAACACACCGCTTGCGCGTCGTGCTTCGGATCACTTGCCCGTCATCGCCGAGATCGAACTCGGCGCACTTGCCGCCGCGTAATCGGCGTTTCTCTTGCAGGATTCTTATGCGCCGCGCAAACGCCCTTCTTTGGATTGCAATCTTTCTGTTTGGCAACGCAAGTTGCGCGTCGTATACCGGAGCACGACTTTACGTTCGTGGTACGCAAGAGCTCGATCGCGGCGAGGTGGCACAGGCGATTGCAACGCTCGAAACGGCGGCGGCGTATGCTCCGGATGCGTCGGAAATTCAGAATCATCTGGGGATTGCTTATCGCGAAGCGGGTGACAACGAAAAAGCGTTACGCGCTTTTCGTCGTGCGGTGGATCTTGATTGCACGAATCAAGCAGCCCAACACAATTTAAAGTCATTTGAATCCAAGGTACACACCGAGGGCATACAAGGAGGGTCATGATGGCTGCGGGAGATGGGCGCAAACTCAGCTTCAGCGAACGCGATCGCTTGCGTCGCGAAGGAAAATCCGGTGAACGCCCGCGCGAGGGTTTGCCGTCGAAGGAAGCGACGGCGCAGTATCTGCGCAAAATCGATCAGCTCTTTTCGGAGCCGAAGACAGAAGCGGCAAAACTTGCCGAAGCTGTGCGTGCTGCGCACGGTTCGCCGAAGTTTGCGGAAGCGTGCCGTGCCTATTTCGATCAAGCGGGCGCACCGACGGATCCTGCTTTGATTTCGATGTTTCTCGATTCGCGCGATTCTGAAATCATCGTGCGCGCCCTCGAGGCGTTGGGTGTTGTCGTGGCTTCCGGCAGCATCGAGCTCTCGCGCGGTTTGCAAAGTCAATTGCGAACACTTGCCCACGGTGCGGACGATGCAGTGGCTGCACTCGCCGAAGAGTTGATTCAGGGCGAGTAAGTCAATGATGCTTGCTTGCCGTTTTTCGATCGCTTAGTGTGCAACCATGGCTCATGAACTCGAACACAAAGCTCTCGCGCAATATCTGGATTCGCAGAATCTCAAACACACGAAACAACGAGACGTGATCCTCGCCGTTTTTTTGGAAGCGAAGGGGCATATCACGGGTGAAGATCTCTATCGCCGCGTGCGCGCAAAGCACAAGAACATCGGCCAGACGACGGTCTATCGTACGATGAAACTTCTTTGTGACGCAGGACTTGCGACGGAACACAATTTCAACGACGGTGCGACGCGCTACGAGATCAAGCACGAGCATCACGATCACCTGGTTTGTGTGCGTTGCGGAAAGATCATCGAATTTCAGTGCGAGAAGATCGAAGAGGCGCAAAAAATCGTCGCACAAGATTATCGGTTCTTGATTTTGCGCCATCGCCACGAGCTCTATGGTCACTGCGAGAACTGCCGAGAGCGCTAGCTCTCCGCCGGAAATGCTCTTGCGTTGCATTTCGCGAGACTCGGATTGATTCCGCGTTCTGGATGCAGGTTGATTTTTCACCGACGAAAAGCATCCACACTGGTTTGCGAAAGCTCTCGAAAAGGGAATGGATTCGGGGCTTCTTAGCGTTCCGGCGTATCCAACAGCAACACAGAAAAGTTTTGGGCGTCGCTTACATTCGTTTTCGTCTTTGAGTTCGACGGAAGATCCGAGCGCGGCGCGAGGAGACTTTCGCATTCCGCGATTGCCGCGAGCAAATGGGGGACGGGATTGCCGGCGCGAAATCCGTCTCCGATTTTTTCACTCAAATGCAGCCAAGGTTTTTGCGCAGCGTCGAGCAGCGCTACTCCTTCGTCGGCGAGCACGACCGTACGCTCTTCGAGAAGTGAGACAAAGAACAAGATGCCCTTTTTCTGTGTTGCACGCGCAAGGCCGGCTTCCGAAAAAATTCGCTGCGCATGTGCGTGGACTCGAGTGCTAACCGTTTTGGAATCTTGCAGATTGCGTTGCACGCGCGGAATTTGCCCCAGCGCGAAGCCTGCAGCAAAGACGACAGTCGTGCTCAATCCGAGCAAGCCGAAAGCGAGCTGCGGCGCGCAGAGGGGCATGGTCACGAGCGTCAGCGACGCAAGTCCCGTTGCAATGCGCCACGGAATTTCGCGGTTCCAACACGAATTTGCGACGATTGCGACGGCCACTTCCGCGCCGGTTTTGATGCGCAACGCTTCCGCCGCAGCTTCGAGCTTCAGTCGATCCGTAGCGTCGATCCACTGCGAGGGCTTCACGACCAACTCCGCGAGGCATGCTGACCGCGCAGCGAAATGCCGTTGTGCCGATAGCCGCCGCCGCCGAGTGTGCCTTGCACACCCGAACATGCGACGGAATCCTCGATCTCGAATTTCCGTCGGTAGAAGAATGCGGTCGCGAGAAGCAATCGGAGAAATCCGTTCCAGGTTCGCATGCTTGCGAGAGCAACACAAAAAAGTGATGTTGCAGTGATCCAGGGCACCGTGAGGTGTGCGAGGTGTGCGAGGGCTGCGCCGACGATTGCGCCAAGCAGTGCAGCAGTGCGTCGCGAGCTCCCCGGTCCGCAGGGGCTTAGCGCCGTGACCCAGATCGCGATGCAAAGCAAAACTCCGAGTGGATTTTCGGCAAGCCGTAGGACGTCGTTGCTTGCGTGAGCCTGCGTTGTGGCGAAAACGCTCGCTCCAAGTCCAAGCATGATGCTGCGACGGAAAATGGAATGTCTGCGTTGTCCGTTCGTCTGTGGGTTAGCGCAGGCGGATTGTTTCGGTTGCAAATTTGCGTGAGGCATAGGACTCCGGTGTCGTCGCGCGGGCATTTTATCTTGACGCAAAGCACGACCCGATCTCAAGTTTTCGAATGCTCAAGTGCGGCGATCGCCACGCCGAAAGCGCTGAGCATGGCGAAAAAAATCGACGATCCTGATTTTCAAGTGAGCTGCCCTGTTTGCAATGTCGAACTGGTCTTTTCCGGCGACGAAGAGGTGGGAGAAGAAATTTTCTGCCCGTATTGCAATTCTCCCTTCATCCTGGTGAAGCGGGAAGATGAAACATTTGACATTGAGGAAGACTTCTAGCCGCACCGTGTTCGACGGAGTCATTTTGCGGCGTACTGTGCTAGCCGCGCATGTACCGCGTTTATGCGCGGTGCGTTGCGATCTTTGTCCGACAAAATGGGATCTCGAATGGGCCAGGCGATGGCGAGATCTGGATCGTTCCACGCGATGCTGAATTCCGCTTCCGGGTGGTAGAGCTCGGTGCATTTGTATTGCACCTGTGCGGTCTCACTCGTTACGCAAAAGCCGTGTGCAAAGCCCGGTGGAATGTAGAGCTGGTTGGCCTTTTCGGCAGAAAGAAAAACTGCGACGTGTTTCCCGAAGTGCGGCGAGCCGAGGCGCACATCGACGGCCACGTCGAAAATTTCACCTTCGAGAACACGAACGAGCTTGCCTTGGGCATACGGCACTTGAATGTGTAGGCCGCGCAGGATGTTGCGGACGGAGCGAGAATGGTTGTCTTGCACGAACGGGGCATCAATGCCTGCCTCATGAAATTTTTCTGCGTGATAGGTTTCCATGAAAAAACCGCGTGCGTCGCGAAAGATTTTCGGTTCGATGACGAGGACACCCGGAATTTCCGTTGCGCGAAAGAACATGGATTTGTGTTACCCCTCGTCGGCGAGAGCCGTCAAGTAGCGGCCGTATTCCGTTTTCGCAAGAGCGTGTGCTCGACTTAAAAGTGTGTCGCGATCTATAAACCCCTCGCGATACGCGATCTCTTCGAGACATGCCACCATGCAGCCCTGGCGCTCTTCGATGGTCTGGATGTAGTTCGAAGCCTGCAAAAGTGAATCGTAAGTTCCGGTATCGAGCCAGGCGTAGCCGCGCCCGAGGAGTTCCACGCGAAGTTGTTTGCGACGCAAATATTCGAGGTTGACGTCGGTGATTTCGAGTTCGCCGCGTGCGGAGGGTTTCAGGTTTTCGGCGATTTCAACGACTTGGTTGTCGTAGAAGTAAAGACCGGTCACAGCGTAGTGCGATTTGGGTTGCGTCGGTTTTTCTTCGATGCGGATCGCCTCGCCGTTCGCGTCGAACTCGACTACGCCGTAACGCTCGGGATCACGCACGCGATAGCCGAAGACCGTGGCGCCGCTCGTACGTTGTGACGCATTTTTGAGTATGGCATCGAAGCCATGGCCATAAAAAATATTGTCTCCGAGTGCGAGTGCGACCGGATCGCGACCCACGAATTCGCGTCCGATCAAAAACGCTTGCGCAAGACCTTCGGGTCGCGGCTGTACGGCGTAATGCAGTTCGATGCCAAATGCCGAGCCGTCGCCAAGCAGGCGCTGGAAAGCACTTTGATCGTGCGGTGTGGTGATGATCAAAATTTCGCGGATGCGCGCCAGCATCAACACGGAGATCGGGTAGTAGATCATCGGCTTGTTGAAGATCGGAAGAAGTTGTTTGCTGACGCCCTGCGTGATGGGATGCAGGCGCGTACCCGAACCGCCCGCGAGGATGATGCCTTTCATGCTGTCCCTTCGTCGATCGAATGTCCGATCTTTCGAGTCGTAGGTCCCTTGCTCGTGCGCGGGCTTACTTCGTCTTTGGTGGAGGACCGGATGATGCCGTGGCGGAGCGCGAGATTCAAACTCTATTGCTGCGTTCTTTGCGCTTCGGCTGGGTCGCGCCGCGATGAAATGCATTCCGGTGATATCCCGTACCCTTCGGAAAAAAAGTGTACTGCACACGCTTTTTTGTGGAGGATCAAGGAAGCTGCGCCGGAAAAGATGCAGGAGATTGCCTCGCAAGGCGTGTACGCATCGCTTCGGCGCAGAGACGAAAATGCAACTTCCATGTAGACTGCAAGCAGTTTTGGGCGCATGCAAGACGTGCAATATCGCACGGGAAAACTGGGAGTGAAAAATGAAACAAGACACCCTGCTCGTAATCGATGACGATGCACTGGTTCACTCCATGATTGAGGAGCAGTTTCGCAATTTCACGAAACAGATTTTGCATGCGATGCGTCCCGAAGAGGGGCTTATGCTGGCGGTCGAAGCGCAGCCCGACGTGATTTTGCTTGATGTCGTGTTGCCGGGGATGAGCGGCTTGCACGTATGCCAGTTGCTCAAAGAGCGCGAAGTGACAGCGGATATTCCGGTTCTCTTCATTGCCGGCGATAACAACCCAAAACAAATCGTGCGTGCACTCGAGGTGGGTGGCACCGATTACATTCGCAAGCCACTCGAAGCTGCCGAATTGCAAGCGCGCGTGGCGGCGGCATTGCGCACAAAACGCTTGATCGATCTTTTGAAAAATCATGCACGCATCGATCCTTTAACGGGGCTACGCAATCGTGTGGCACTCGATGAAATTTTGGAAGCGGCGGCTTCTGCTTACGAACGCAAGCAAATTGCGTTTTCGCTCTTGATGCTCGAAATCGAAGGCATACCGAAGATGACGGAAGAACTCGGGCGTCCCATCGTCGATCAGGTGCTCGTGCGCATCGGGGAAACGATTCGCGCGAGCTCGCGACCCTACGATTTTGCGTGTCGCTATAGCCCCGAAGTTTTTGTGATGGTGCTTTCACAAACCGAGGGAGAAGAAGCCGTGCGCGTTTGTGAGCGCTTTTTGGCTTCGATTCGCAAGACGGAAATCACCGTCGATGAGGAAGTTCTCTCGCTCAAGATCTATGCGGGTTTGGCTTCGACGTCGGGGCGTCCGGGGCAGGTGGTGGGTTTCGATCTGCTCAGTGTTGCCGAGGCAGCCATGAATCAAGCGCACCAAAACAACAGCGAACGTTTGGTGGTTGCCGAGCACGATCTCGCTACATATGGCCTCGATTCCTTCGAAGAGTGATCCTTGAAAGTGTTGCTCGTGCATCGTGTGCGCAAAGCGCTGCTGCAGGCGCTTCGCACCGACAGCGGTTTTGTGCGCGATGGATGTGAGTTCGCACGAACGCAATCGCAGTTCGAGAAGCCTCTGGATTTTTTCTCTTTATGGAGGACGATACATTTCCCACCGACGGAAAACATTCACCAGGGTTTACGAAAATGCTCGAAAGGTGGAATAGTCCGAGGTCTTTCTGCGCCGCAATCCGGTTTCGGGAGCCTCTGATCCATGCCGTTTTTTGAGAACTTTCGCAAACTAGGGTTGAGGATTTCCGTCGGTGAGGAATGCAACCCGCATTCCTAAAGCAGAATGAATCCGAGTAGCTTTAGGGCAAGAAGCGATTGATGTTGGCGAGCTTCTGGGGCAAGTATTCTTCGATGACGTAGTTGAGCCCCCATTTTGCAAGCGCCTGTTGTTCGGCGCGCACACCGAGTTTCAAGAGTTGATTCATGGCGTTTTGCCAGGCGGGGTGCGCCTTGAAGAAGGGATCGTTTTTCAAGGCATCTTTGGCGCGTTTGATGTCGACGTCGAGCAAAGGATGTGTCGGAAGTTGATAGTCGATGATGTCTTGCGGTGTGACGCCGAGGAAGCGCGCCTGGGGAACACAGAAAAACTGCGAGAGATGGGCGGCGTTTCCCGATCCGACCTTGAGCGTGCGATAGATGTTCGAGATTCCGTAGGGATCGCAATCGACGAAAGCATACACAGGAATGCGACATTCGTCCGAGAGTTTGCGAATGAAACGACGCGTCGCGCGCGTCGGCACGCCGGCCATCGACACCAAGATGCAATTCGAGGTCTGCCAGAATTTGTGGCTTTGCAAGCGTTGAAACACACCGCCGGTTTCAATGGCCAGGACGAATTTGGCATCGGTTTGAAACGAAAGATGCTCCACGTTCGAAGGAATGGAGTACGCACCGGATCCAAAGCGTGTGCAGTCGATGGTTTCGATTTCGCCGGTTTCGATATCGGGATCGAGCACGATGAGTTGTCCGGCGACCGCGCCGCCATGTTCGTCGGGCACGAAGCGAAGTTGCTCGCGCGAAATTCCATCGACGGAGAACAGCGCCTCGATGTCGTCCATCACGGCGTCGGATTCGGGTTGTTCGTCGAACTTGGCATCTTCCCAATTCTTGCTTTGATAGTACGCATCGCGCTTCGTGGCAAAGTCATTGGTTTCGACGAGAGATTTCGAGAGCGCCATCATGCGTAGCGTCTGCGCAAAGCTCTTGACTGTGTTGACGGTGAGCGTGCGCGTCTTCTTTTGTCGGCCGATTTCGAAATAGCCTTTTTTCTCGACGTACGAAACGTTCTGTAGCGAACGAATCGGAAAGGCAAGATCGGGCTTTTGGCCCTTGAGAATCTCCGTGTGGACGCGCTCGGCCGTGCTGCAAATCAGCGACACCGTTTTCTTGTCTTTCTCGACGTTGCGTTTTTTTGCTTCGCCAGCCGAGAGTGTCGGAGTGACCGTTTTTTGTGTACCTGATTTTTTATCGGATTTCGCGGAGTTCGGTTTGGACGTTTTCCGTGTGGCCACTTTTTACATTCCTCGGCTGCGTTCGAGTACGTGGGTGAGACTCTCGACGAGTTGATTGCGCGCGACGTCGTTGAATCCAAGAATTTCTTGCAAGCCGATCGCGACTTGCGGGATGTAGCGCACGATGTACGCGCGCTTCTTGGCTTCGTCGGCATCGCGTCGTTTGCGTGCGATGAATTGTGAGACGTTGCGCCCACATTCCTGCAACCCGAGCCGCATCTCTTTGATGATTTCCGGATAGTGCGCGATCGCTTCCTTGCTCTCCGACGTGAACGGAACCCAGACGCTCGCGATATGCACCATGATCAGCATCGGCCCGATGGGCAGCGCTCCGCGCGGTTGCTGCAAGTGGTACGACTTCCAGTCCGTGCCGGTGATCGCTTTTGTGATCGCGCAAGCGCCTTGCTGATATTGAAGCGGTACACGATTGGCGAAGCGATACATCGTGACGGGAGCATCCGCAGACAAGGAGCCGCCGTAAGCAAGGCCGACTTCGATCAAAAAGGGATTGCCGCGATAGACGACCGGTTTTCGTGTCACCGTCGCATAAAATTCCGCATTGACTTCCGCACGCAGCGCGCGTTCGATCAACTCTTCGCCGATCGGCGCAATGCAATCCGTCGGTGGTGCCATCAATTTGGTTTTTTGAATCGCGCGGAAAAGTTTTTCGACTTCTTCGCGGTGCATTTCTTGTGGCCGGCGTGTTTCGGAAAGTCCTGCGGTTTTGCAGATTTCGAGCGCCGTGTTCGAAGAGACACGCGAAAAATCGACTTGCAAGAACGAGCGCAAGTTACGTCCTTTGGTGTCGAGGCACATTTGCATCAGGACGCCGAGTTCGACGCCGTAGGGATGCGGCTTGATTTCGGCGGTCTGCGCGGGCAACTCGTCGGCGACACGCGGAAAGACATGCGTTTTTTCGTCGGTATTCGTTTTCGGCGGAATGTACGTGATCTGTGCGTGCGGATTGGCGAGCGAAATTTGGCGGATATAAAGATCGACGGAGTGTTGCCCGCCGCGGTAATTGCCTTCGAGTTCGATTTCGACGCGCGTGCCATGCTCGCGGTGCCAGTCGAGTTCGATATCTTTGCGCACGCGCGGTGAGTTGGTCTTGGTATCCATGACGAGTTCGCAGTAATGCGCGCGTTTGCTTTTGGCAGTGCGCGTCGTGATGCAAACCGGCTTGCCGGTCGTGAGCAGCCCGTACATTCCCGCGGCGCTGATCCCGATGCCTTGTTGCCCGCGGCTTTGGCGCAGCCGGTGAAACTTCGAACCGTAGAGCAAGCGTCCGAAAATTTTGGGGACTTGCGCGCTTACGATGCCGGGCCCGTTGTCTTCGATCGCGATGCGAAACCGATCCTCTTCGATCTGCACGATTTCAACCAAGATGTCGGGGAGGATGCCGGCTTCTTCGGCGGCATCGAGCGCATTGTCCACGCCTTCTTTGACCGTCGTGAGCAGCGCCTTCGACGGGTTGTCGAAGCCAAGCAGGTGGCGGTTTTTGGCGAAAAACTCGGATACGGAAATGTCGCGCTGTCGGCTTGCCATTTCCGCGGCTGTCGCGCCTGCGGCGCGCGTATTTTTTGGCTTACTCTTTTTGGTGTCGGATGGCGTGGTTTTGTGTGTCTTGGCGGATGCAGTGTTTTCCGAGGACTTTTCGGTTGCAGAAGCGTGCGCTTGCGGCTGCGCTTCGAGCGAGAATCCAAAGGATTCCTGATCTGACATCCCTGACATTCCATTTCCCCCAATTTCGAATCGGCAAAAAAAATCACGCAGGGATCTTCCACGTGAGTTTGCTTGGGGTCAAGCGATCAATGTGCTCCGACGGAGCACGCG
>JADFDR010000055.1 GCA_018262735.1 Geobacter sp. | reverse complement strand
CGAGCTCGTGGGTCGGCCCAAGATGGAAGTGACACCGCCGTCGGATCAGTCGGAGCTTACCGCCAAAATTACTGCGCTCGCTGAATCGGGATTGCGCGAGGCCGTGAATCTGCGCGAGAAGAAAGCGCGCTACAAGAAGATCGCGGAAGTCGAAGCCGGGGTCGTGGCGAAGTTTGTGCAAGAGTTCAAGAGCGAGAAAGCGAGCTTCGAAAGTTTGCAGGCCTACGAAGAGCGCGCGAAGAAACTTCGTACGCTCGAAACGCAAGTGAAGGGGATCTTGCACGATCTGCACTACCAGATCGTGCGTTCCATGATTTTGGAGGGGGGTCGCATCGATGGCCGCCGCACCGACGAGATTCGGCCGATTGCGTGTGAAGTGAGCGTGGTGCCGCGTGCGCATGGCACGGGTTTGTTTACGCGCGGCGAGACACAAGTTCTTGTTTATGCAACGCTTGGCAGCCGCTCCGACGAGCAATTGATCGACGGACTTACGGGCAAGACCTACAAGCATTTCATGCTGCACTACAATTTTCCGCCGTTTTCCGTCGGAGAATGCAAGCCGTTGCGTGGCCCGGGTCGGCGTGAGATCGGGCACGGAAATCTTGCGGAGCGTGCGCTGCGTCGCATGTTACCCGCGCACGAAGATTTTCCGTATACGATCCGCATTGTTTCGGAAACGCTCGAATCGAACGGTTCCTCGTCGATGGCGACGGTCTGTGGTGGCACGCTCGCGTTGATGGATGCCGGCGTGAAGCTCAAGGCACCGGTTGCGGGCATCGCGATGGGCTTGATCCAGGAAGGCGATCGCGTGGCGATTCTCTCGGATATTCTTGGCGACGAGGATCACCTGGGCGATATGGATTTCAAAGTCACAGGTACAGCAAACGGTGTCACTGCGGTGCAGATGGACATCAAAATTCACGCACTCGACTGGGCAGTGATGGAGCGCGCGCTGGAACAAGCTCGTCGAGGGCGCTTGCACATTCTGGATTGCATGGCTTCGGAAGTGCGTGAAGCGCTGGGCAGCTTTGCGGGTCGCACGGAGCTTTCGCGCTATGCACCGCGTGTCGATCGTCTGATGATCAAGCCGGACAAGATTCGCGAATTGATTGGGCCGGGTGGCAAAGTGATCCGGGCGATTCAAGAACAAACCGGCGCCAACATCAACGTCGAAGATACCGGCGAAGTGACGATTTTCGCGCCGGATGCGGATACGCTCGAGCAAGCGCGCGGCATGGTGGATGACATCACGCGAGATGCGGAAGTTGGCAAACTCTACGTTGGCCAAGTCAAGCGCATCGCTGAGTTTGGAGCGTTCGTTGAAATTCTGCCGGGCAAAGACGGGCTCATTCATATCAGTCAACTCGCGGAAGGGCGCGTCGAGAAAGTGACGGACGTGCTTTCCGAGGGTGATGAGGTGCTCGTGAAGTGCATCGATATCGATCCGTCGGGCAAGATTCGGCTTTCGCGAAAGGAAGCGCTCGCCGAGGCGGCGAAGCCTTCCGAAAGCTAGGAGCAAGCGCGCTACACAAAAACGTTTCTTCGGAGAAATCGTTTGACGTTGGAAGTTCGCGTTCGCATTCGCCGCCTACCGGGTTCCGAGGGGCTGGCGCTACCGAGTTTGGGCACCGCCGGCGCATCGGGTTTCGATTTGCGTGCGGCGGTTGCCGAAACGCTTGAGGTGAAACCCGGCGCACGAGTGCTCGTTCCGACGGGTTTTGCGATTGCCGTACCCTCGGGATACGAAGCTCAACTTCGTCCGCGAAGCGGGCTTGCCTTGCGACACGGAATCGTGTTGCCCAATTCGCCAGGTACGATCGATTCGGATTATCGCGGCGAAATCCAGGTGATTCTCCTGAACACAGGCGCAGAGACGTTCGTGATCGAACGCGGAGATCGCATTGCGCAGCTCGTGATTGCGCCTGTTGCGCGTCCGCTCTGGGAAGAGGTGGACCTTCTCGATCCTACACAGCGTGGTGACGGAGGCTTCGGGCATACAGGTGTGCGTGACGTGCGCGGCGCGGAGGAGTCGTCATGACGGATGCGTTGCAGCGCGCGGATGCGAATGTCGATCGTCACGGATTGGTGTCGGAGGATGCTTCGTCGACGGTGGATTCGAGAGCGACTCCGGCGATCAAGCAGGAATCGCCGTCGCAAAGTCTTGCCGAGGGGACGACGCATGCGGACTCGGAGCATTGTCAATCGCCTGCGCCGCGCAGCGAGCTTACGCTGCGCTTGATGACGGCTTCGGTCCTCATTCCGCTCGTGATCGGACTGGTCTGGATCGGCGGTTTCTTGTTTCTCGTCGGTGTGATTGCAATTTGTCTGCTCGGGATTCGCGAGTTTTACGCTTTGATTGAAGAGAAGGGAGCGCACCCTCTCGTCAACTACGGCTTGGTGGCCGGCGGGGTGCTGCCGATCGTTGCCTACGTCGGCACGCAGGATTTGCTCACGCTCGTGATGACAGGTTTTTTGCTTACGTCGATGGTGGTGCAACTCAGTCGCGCGCGCGTAACCGAAGCGATGACGAGTATCTCAGGCACATTTTTCGGCGTGTTTTACGTCGGATGGCTCTTGAGTTATGCGATCTTGCTTCGCGATTTCCATCGGACGGCATCTCTGCGTTGGGGGATTTCGGGCAGTGCGCTTTTCCCGGAAGACGGTGGACGCTTTTTCCTGCTCTTCGCGATTGCGGTGATCGCCGCTTGCGACAGCGGAGCGTATTTTGCGGGGCGTGCTTGGGGGAGACAAAAACTTGCCCCCAAGATCAGTCCCGGAAAAACGATGGAAGGTGCCATCGGTGGAACGCTGGCGGGTGGCGCTGCGGGCGTGCTGATGAAGGTGATCTTTACGTTCTTCTGGCCCCATTTATCCGAAGGACTCGGATGGAGTTGGGCGTTCATCTTTGGCATCTTGGTCGCCGTGGCGGGAATCGTCGGTGATTTGGTTGAATCACTCTTGAAGCGCGATGCCAAAAGCAAGGATGCGGGAACGCTCTTGCCCGGCATGGGCGGCGTACTCGACCGGATTGATTCGTGTCTGCTTGGGATTCCCGTCATGTATTATCTTTTGCTTGGCTACACCTACCTACGATTGGGTTGATGCACTGTGATTGATCGATATTCTCGCCCTGAGCTGCGCGAACTTTGGACGGATGACGCAAAGTACCGTCGCTGGCTTGCCGTCGAAATTGCGGTTCTCGAAGTTCTTGCCGAGCAAGGCATCGTTCCCGCGAGTGCTGTGGCGACGGTGAAGGACAAAGCCGACTTCAATGTTGCGCGTGTGCAGGAAATCGAAAACGAAGTGAAGCACGACGTGATCGCGTTCTTGACGAACGTTGCCGAATACGTCGGACCGGATTCACGCTACATACACTTTGGAATGACATCGAGTGACGTGCTCGATACCGCACTTGCCCTGCAGCTTCGGGATGCCGGAAAGATTTTGCTTGTCTCGCTCGATCGTGCGCTTGCGGCACTGCGCGACAAGGCGCTTGCCTACCGACATACGCCGATGATTGGACGCACGCATGGGATTCATGCCGAACCCACGACGTTCGGTCTCAAATGTCTCGTGTTCTACGAAGAGTTGCGACGTGGTCGACAGCGTTTTGTGTATGCTCTCGAAGAAGTGGTGTGCGGAAAAATTTCGGGCGCGGTGGGTACGTTTGCGCATCTCAATCCGTCGGTGGAAGAGGAAGTTTGTCGACGACTCGGGATTGCTTTTGAACCCGCATCGACGCAAATCGTGCAACGCGATCGGCACGCGGCTTTCGTGACGGCGATGGCGCTCGTGGCGATGAGTCTCGACAAGTTTTCGGTGGAGTTTCGGCACTTGGCACGCACGGAAGTGCGCGAGGTCGAGGAGCAATTCAGCAAAGGTCAAAAGGGTTCGTCGGCGATGCCGCACAAACGAAATCCTTGGCGATTCGAAAATGTGTCAGGTCTGGCGCGCGTGATGCGTGGCTACGCGCTTGCGGCGCTCGAAAACGATGCACTTTGGCACGAGCGCGACATGAGCAATTCCTCCGTCGAACGCGTGATTTTGCCCGATGCGACGGCAACGCTCGATTTCATGCTGCAGCGTTTTGCGAGCCTCGTCGAAGGACTTGTCGTGTATCCAGAGCGGATGCAGCAAAATCTTGAGCTTTCGAACGGACTGCCGTTCAGCGGCACATTGTTGCTCGAACTTGCGCGAAAGGGACTTACGCGCGAAGACGCCTATCGCTTGGTGCAAAAGCACGCGATGGCGACGTGGAACGAGGGCGGTGATTTGAAGTCGCGAATCTTGCAGGATGCCGAGATTTCGAAAGTGCTTACGCAAGCCGAAGTCGAACGCGCGCTCAGTTTGCAGGAAGCGCTGCGAAACGTAGATCAAATTTTTGAACGTACGCTCCGAACTCCGATCCTCAAAACGAAAAAAGGAAATTGATTTCATGACGCAGCAACAAGCTCAACTTTACGAAGGAAAGGCCAAGATCGTGTATGTCACCGACGATCCGACGCGAGTCATTCAATATTTCAAAGACGACGCTACGGCCTTCGACGGCAAAAAGAAGGACACCATTTCCGGTAAGGGCGTGATCAACAATCGCACTTCCTGCCATTTGTTCGGCATCCTCGAACAAGCGGGTGTCAAAACGCATTTTGTCGAGAAACTCTCCGAGCGCGAAATGCTTTGTCGCAAGCTCAAGATTATCCCGCTCGAAGTGGTGACACGAAACGTTGTAGCCGGATCGCTGTCGAAACGTTCGGGTGTGGCGGAAGGTGTGGCGCTCGAACGCCCGATCGTCGAGTTCTACTACAAGCGCGATGATCTTGGTGATCCAATGTTGACGGAAGATCATATTGCGGCGTTTCGCATCGCCACCGAGGACGAAGTTCACACGCTTCGCGAGGCGGCACGCAAAATCAACCAGGTTTTGTGCAAACACATGAGCGAGCGCGGTCTCGATCTCGTCGATTTCAAACTCGAGTTCGGGCGTGATGCAACAGGGCAGATTTTGCTTGGTGATGAAATCAGTCCTGACACTTGCCGGCTTTGGGACAGCAAGACGAAAGAGAAGCTCGACAAAGATCGCTTCCGACGTGACCTCGGCCGAATTGAAGAGAGTTATCAGGATGCGGCCGACCGCATTTGCGGGGAGGCGCGGCAGTGAAAGCGACGATTTGCGTGACGCTCAAGCCGGATGTGCTTGATCCGCAAGGGCAAGCCATCCAAAAGGCATGCGGGACGCTCGGCTATGGGCAAGTTTCTCAGGTAAGGCAGGGGAAATTCTTTGAGATCGATCTCGACGCGCCGAACCCGGAAGCGGCGAAGCGGCTGCTCGGTGAAATTGCCGAAAAATTGCTTTCGAATCGGATCATCGAGAATTACCGCATTCTTTCGATCGAGTAGGAACTTACGTTGACCCTCTCGTGGTCCGTCGATAAACTGCGGTCGTTCAGCTCGACCCACTCCCAAACATTCTCTTTGATTGTGCTTGAATCGCTTTGATTGGACGAGATCGCCCGTGATCGCGGTAATTCAATTCCCCGGCTCGAACGACGATCGCGACATGCTTTTCGCGATGAAGACGATTCTCGGCGCCGAGGCAAGTCTCATCTGGCATCAAGAAACCGTGTTGCCCGCGAAGACGGAGATCGTGCTTTTGCCGGGCGGTTTTTCGTACGGCGATTATTTGCGCTGTGGTGCGATGGCGCGATTTTCGCCGGTGATGGGTGCGGTGCAGCGCTTTGCGGATGCGGGCGGTTTCGTGCTTGGTACTTGCAATGGTTTTCAGGTGCTTTGCGAATCCGGGCTTCTGCCGGGGATTTTGCTTCGTAACCGCAAGCTGCATTTCCTTTGCCAGAATACGGCAGTGCGCGTTGAGCGCTCCGATACGATTTTTACGTCGCGCACAAAACCCGGTGAAGTGCTTTGGATTCCGATCAAGCATGGCGAGGGTGCCTACTACGCCGACACAAAACAGATGCAGCGTCTCGAAGACAACGGTCAGATTTTGCTTCGCTACTGCGATGCGGAGGGATCCGTAACCGAAGACGCCAATCCGAACGGCTCTTTGCACAACATTGCAGGCATCGTGAACGAGCGTGGAAATGTCTTTGGTCTTATGCCGCATCCCGAGCATGCCGTCGAGGAAGGCATCGGTGGCACCGACGGTCTCAAGATTCTCGGTTCGTTGCTTGATGCAGCGCTCGCGCGGAGGAAAGCATGACCGAGTGCAAAGATCCGATGGTCGATCTCGAACTTGCACGTGCTCATGGACTCACCGACGGTGAGTATGCGCTGATTCTCGAAATTCTCGGTCGCACACCGACGTATCCCGAGTTGGGTATTTTTTCAGTGATGTGGTCGGAGCATTGCTCGTACAAATCGAGCAAGGTGCATCTGAAGACGCTTCCGACGACAGGCAAGGTGGTTTTGCAGGGCCCCGGTGAAAATGCGGGCGCGATCGATATTGGTGAAGGGCTCGCGGCGGTTTTTAAAATCGAGAGTCACAACCACCCGTCGTTTATTTCGCCGGTGCAGGGCGCGGCGACGGGTGTCGGTGGAATTTTGCGCGACATTTTCACGATGGGTGCGCGTCCGACGGCATCACTCGATTCCATTCGTTTTGGTCCGCTCGAGGATCCCAAGCATCGCTACCTCCTACACGGAGTTGTGGAGGGTATCGGTGGCTACGGAAACCCCGTTGGCGTTGCCACCGTCGGAGGCGAGACGCAGTTTCACGAATGCTATCGCGGCAATATTTTGGTGAATGCGTTTAACCTCGGCATCGTGGATGCAGATCGAATTTTTCGCGCCAAGGCCGTGGGCATCGGAAACCCCGTGATCTACGCGGGCAGCAAGACGGGCCGCGACGGTATCCATGGCGCGAGTTTGCTGGCGTCAGCCGAGTTCGACGAGAAGACGGACGAGAAGCTTCCGACGGTGCAGGTGGGTGACCCCTTCACCGAAAAGTGTCTCATCGAAGCATGCCTCGAACTCATGGCAACCGATTTCATTGTTGGCATTCAAGATATGGGTGCTGCGGGGTTGACGAGTTCGTCGTTCGAAATGGCGAGCAGTGCTGGCACGGGAATCGAGATGGATCTCGATCGCATTCCGACGCGTGCGGCAGATTTGACGCCTTACGAGATGCTGCTTTCCGAGAGCCAAGAACGCATGCTGATGGTGGCCAAGGCCGGTTGCGAAGCGGAAGTTTGCAAGATTTTTGAGCGCTGGGGGCTCGATGCCGTTGTCGTCGGAAGAGTCACGGACACGGGGCGAATGGTCATCCGCTCACGGGATGAAATCGTTGTGGATATTCCGGTGGATCCGGTGGCCGACAATTCGCCGGAGTTGAAGCGTCCCTACGCGCGTCCTGCCGAGCAAGATCAGCGCCAGACGCTGACACTCGAAAGTGTCGCTCCCGAGCAAGATTTGCAAGGTGCGCTCGAAGCATTGCTCGATTCGCCCAACCTCGGTTCGAAGGAATGGGTGTATCGACAGTACGATCAGCGCGTGCAGGGCAATACCGTGCTGGCCCCAGGTGGCGATGCGGCGTTGATTCGCATCAAGCACACCGACGGAACTCCGACGTCGCATGGTCTTGCGATGGCTGTGGATTGCAATCCGCGCTGGTGCTTTCTCGATCCTTACACGGGAACGCTTGCAGCCGTAGCCGAAGCGGCGCGCAACGTGGCGTGTACGGGAGCGCGTCCGCTCGCAGTGACGAATTGTTTGAATTTCGGCAATCCGGAAAAGCCCGATGTGATGTGGCAGCTCGTCGAGTCCATTCGCGGGCTTGGA
Source organism: Geobacter sp. (assembly GCA_018262735.1). Taxonomy (GTDB): domain Bacteria; phylum Myxococcota_A; class UBA9160; order UBA9160; family JADFDR01; genus JADFDR01. The sequence continues at coordinate 2,502 of JADFDR010000055.1, read as the reverse complement.
GATGCGTGCAAAGCATTCGATACGCCAGTGATCTCGGGCAATGTTTCGCTTTACAACGAAACTGCCGGTCGTGCGATTTATCCGACACCGACGGTGGTGATGGTGGGTCGCCTCGACGATTGGGGACAGCACGCGGTGTCGTACTTCCCTTCGGCGGATCTTTCGATCGTGCTTCTTGGTGCGACACGTGAAGAGCTTGCAGGCAGCGAGTGGCTTGCGCTGCGTCGAGGAATCGAAGCCGGCATGCCACCTGTCGTCGATTTGGCACATGAGCGACGTTTGCAGGATTTGCTTTGCGAAGGAATTGCCAAGGGCACGATTCGCGCTGCGCACGATGTTTCCGACGGTGGTCTTGCGGTTGCTCTTACCGAGATGTGTTTTACGGCACCGGATGGACGCAGCGTCGGTGCGTCGGTGCGACTTGCAGCCACGCTACGCGTCGACGCACTTTTGTTTGGCGAATCGACGGGCCGTGTGCTTGTTGCAACGACGAATCCGGAGGCGGTGTTGCGCGCGGCAAATGCGTGCAGCGTGCCGGCGCAAACGATAGGCAAGACCGGCGGAGAACGACTGCGCATCGAGAGTGCTGACACGGAAGTGTGGATCGATGCTTCCGTGAAGCATTTGAAGAAAATCTGGGAGCGCGCGATCCCGCGCCGACTGAGTGATGGGGGTGCCCATGAAGGTGGAGCATGACGGCGACGACGAAGTAGCCTTTGCGGATTTGCGGCACGAGCGCGTCGCAGATCACTTTCACGACGAATGCGGCATCTTCGGTGTGCACGGACATCCGGAAGCGTCGCACATCACCTATCTCGGCCTTTATGCATTGCAGCATCGTGGGCAGGAAAGTGCCGGCATCGTTTCAACGAATGGTCACGAACAATTTGTGCATCGCGCGATGGGGCTCGTCGTCGATATTTTTCAAGAGAGCACACTCGAGAAACTCAAAGGGCGTCATGCGATCGGGCATGTGCGCTACTCGACTTCCGGCGGAAGCCAAATGCGCAACGCGCAGCCGTTTTATGCTTCTACCGACGGTGGATTGGTCGCCATTGCGCACAATGGCAATCTTGTGAATGCGGGCGCAGTGCGTGCAGAACTCGAAAGTCGGGGTTCGATTTTTAATTCTTCGTCCGACAGTGAAGTCATCGTGCATTTGCTTGCACGTTCTCGCGAAGCGACGCTCGAAGATCGTTTGATCGATGCGCTTTCGCGTGTCAAAGGTGCATTTAGCCTGGTGGTGCTGACGAGCGATGCGCTGATTGCGGCGCGCGATCCGAACGGATTTCGGCCGCTTATGCTCGGTCGCCTCGATGGTGGCTGGGTGGTGGCGAGTGAAACTTGTGCGCTCGATCTGATCGGTGCCGAGTACGAGCGTGATCTTGATGCGGGCGAAGTGGTGGTGATTCGGCGCGGCAGGCTGCGCAGCGTTCGTCCGTTTCCGCCGGTGGCAAAGCCCACTTTTTGCATTTTTGAGTACATCTACTTTGCGCGACCGGACTCGAACCTGCAACGCCATAATGTGTATCAATTCCGCAAGGAGCTCGGCCGTGTGCTTGCGCGCGAATATCCCGTTTCGGCGGATATGGTGGTGCCCGTGCTCGATTCCGGTACGGCCGCCGCACTCGGCTATGCCGAAGAGTCGGGAATTCCGTACGAAACGGCGCTGATCCGCAACCATTATGTGCGTCGTACATTCATCGAGCCGTCGCAATCGATCCGACACTTTGGTGTGAAGGTGAAGCACAACCCGGTGAAGGGAATGCTTGAAGGCAAACGCATCGTGGTGGTGGAAGATTCGATTGTGCGCGGTACGACGTTGATCAAGATCGTGGATATGTTGCGGAAGGCGGGCGCGCGCGAGGTACACGTTCGTGTGTCATCTCCGCCGACGATCGGTCCGTGTCACTACGGCATCGATACGCCGACACGCGAAGAGTTGCTTGCGACGCATCACTCGGTCGAGGAGATCCGGGCGCTCATCGGCGCGGATACGCTGGGCTATCTCTCTCTTACCGGTTTGCGTGAGACGGGACAGCAATTCAAGCAAGGCTATTGCGATGCGTGCTTTTCGAACGAGTACCCTGTGCCCGTGGATCTCGACGATCCGGTTCCTCAGCTTTCTCTGTTTCGCACGGTCGACGAGCCGCGAGAAGATAGTGACTCGAATTCGATGTAGTGCGTAAGATTTTGCCTGTTTCTTGCCGGTGGCCTGCTAGTCCATTTTGAATTTTCTGCTTTGCCCGATCGAATTTGGCGCAAATCGCCGCGCTTCGTTTTGAATGCGAGAAAAGACGCAAAGAACGCACATGATTTTGCCGATGCAAAGGCAGTTTGTGCTCGCAGCTTCGCGTTGAATCATCACGGCAAGGATGAAAAATCATCATGAGTTCTGGACGCGATGAGTCGCTGCCGAAGGTGGATCTTTCCTTTGCGACCGCGGAAGCTTTTTTGCAGGAATACCGCACGAACATCAGTCAGGGCGGCGTTTTTTTGCCG
>JADFDR010000054.1 GCA_018262735.1 Geobacter sp. | reverse complement strand
GCTTGTTCTGCCCATTCCTGCCTCCGTGCATCGCGCGCTCGACACCTTGCGCGCTGCCGGGCACGCCGCCTTTCTCGTCGGAAACACCGTGCGAAGCGCTCTGCTTGGTCAAACCGTGCGTGAGTTCGATATCACGACCTCGGCACACTCTTCGGAGTTGCTTGCCCTCTGGCCGCGCGCCGTGGCGACGGGAATCGCGCACGGCACCGTGATGCTTCCGACGGAAGATGGCCCGATCGACATCACGAGTTTTCGTGCGGGGCCAAGCCTCGAAGCCGATCTTGCGAAGCGCGACTTCACGATCAACGCGATCGCATACGATCCGCAAACCGAAACTCTCTTCGACCCTTTCGGCGGGCTCGCGGATCTGCGCGAAAAACGCTTGCGCACCGTCGGAGACGCACACGATCGCTTCCGCGAAGATCCGTTGCGCATGCTGCGCGCGCTGCGCTTCCAAGCCGAGTTGCAATTCGAACTTCCCGCCGCCCTCGAAGCCGCGATCGCACTCGATCACGCGCAAATCACCGGCGTTGCGACGGAACGAATCAAACACGAACTCTTGACCCTGCTCATGGCACCCGACGCGGCGCAAGCACTCGCCGCACTCGCGCGCACAGGATTGCAAAAGCAGATCGTCCCGAGACTCGCGCCCGATGCTGCAGATCTGATCGCACACTTGCCCGCCCATCTCGAGTTGCGACTCGCGGCTTGTTTTCACCATGCGAACGTCGCTTCGTCCCTCAATCGTTTGCGCGTTTCGCAACGCATCGTGAAACACGTTGCACATCTCGTGGCACACCACCCGATCGGGCACTACGGCAGCAACGCAGGCAAAAAAACCAATCCCAAGCACGATGTCGAAGTGCGCCGCCTCTTGAAACGAACCGGCATCGAAGATGCGTTTCTGCTCTTGCAGCTTCGCGAAGCCGAAATTGCACTTCTCGAAACGACGCATCCCGCCGAGGCCGCGCAGGCGCAGAGCGCACTTGCGCAATTGCGCGATGCGATCGCACGCGTGCAAGCCAAGGGTGCGCTTGCACTGCGCCGTGCGGATCTCGAGCTTCAGGGTTCCGACGTGATGGAAATCTTGAATTGCTCGTCAGGCCCCGAGATCGGGCATGCGCTCGCCTTCCTTCTGGAACACGTCTTGAAAAATCCTGCATGCAATACACACAAGCGCTTGCGCGAGCTACTGGTCGACTGGCAGCAGACGCAACTTGCAAGACGCGCGAAAAAGAACGGTACGGCATAAAAGCATTTGCTGTCTTTTTCAGCGTCGCCGATTAGAATGGCCGCAATCCCGATGCATGCCTGCGATCGAGTCCGACGCCCGCGTGCGGCAAGCAACGCCATTGCGGGAAGCGACATTCGGGTGTGTATTCACCGTCGGAGGTAAACGATTGATGCAGAGCCGCATGGGGGTCGCTTTCCTCGGAATCGTTTTTTTTGCTGCTGCCTGCGCCGGCCCCGCCGGAGAGAAAGATCCTTGTCCGCCGGGCAGCAAATCGACACCGATGCGCACGCTTTCCACCGGCGAAAAACAGCGCGGCTGCATCGCGCGCGACGCCGAAGAAGAAATCAAACAAGGCCCGTGGATCACGTGGTACGCGAGCGGGCAAAAATCCGAAGAAGTTCACTTCAAAGACAACGTGAACCACGGCAGCTACACCGCGTGGTATCCAAACGGGCAGATCGCTTCGCAAACGCATTACACGCTTGGCAAAGAAGACGGACCGTGGGAGACGTGGTACGAAAACGGGCAACTCTCGGAACACGGCCAACACATCGAAGGCAAACCCGACGGAGTTTGGACGAGTTGGTATGAGAACGGAAAGAAAGAATCCGAAGGGCCTTATGTGACGGGCCGCGAACACGGCATCTGGACGTACTGGGATGAAAGTGGCGCACTGCTCATGCGCATCAAGTTTGAAAACGGCAAGGAAGTCGGCCGCAGCCATCGTCTTCCCCAATAAACACCGAAAAGCGTTACACGAAACGACGTCTCTCTATTCTTCTCTTTCACATTCGTCGTGAAAAATCTCATGCAACCGCTGCGATGCGGCACGCACGGTTTGCAAAACCGTCCCGCTGCGCGCAATGACGCGCAAATCGCTTGCCCGCAAGAGCGCCAAGAGATTCACGGCGAACTTCGGCGCAAAATGCGGGTTTTGCACGAGCGCAAGCTTCACACGATAGTGTTGCAGCCACCGCCGCGAGCGCATCACGGTTTCGAGCGGCGGAGACAGCGTCGGACGTCGCGTGCAGATGCCCAGCACGAGCGCTTCCGTCATTTGCGGGTGATGGAGCAGATTTTCGATGACATACGGATCGGGGTCGATCATCAAACGATCCAGAATGGCACGATCGGCGCGGCGCGCGAGCGCACGACGACTGCCAAGCTCGAGACTGCGCAGCTCGTGATGCACGTATTTTTCGGGATCCTCTTGCGTGCCGCCACGAAGCTCCGCACTCAGCAACCACTGCAACGCAGCGACGTGATTTTCTTCACGCGCGACCTGCTTGCACGTTTCGAAAAACGACTCACTTAAGTGTTGCACGAAAGGATCAGGATCGATCATCGCTTCGTACACCAGGCGTGCCGCACGATCCTTGTGCAACGTGCGGCGAATGATCGTCTCGACGAGAAGTGCGGCTTCGTCGTGCGGGAGCGACGCGAGTTGTTCGCAAAGCAGCGCGCGGCGCATGGGTTTTTCCGAAAGCGTTGCGAGCGGCGCAATACGCGATCGCAACATCTCGCGTTGCGCGCGCTTTTGCGGTTCGCGCATCATGCCGGCGTCATCCGAATTTCGAGCATGGCGCGACGCCCTACGCGCCCACCGAGCGTCGAAAACAACGTCAACGAACGCATTTTCCAACCGTATTTGGAGTTGAGCGCCGCGTAGCCGCTTGCGATTTGTGCTTGGTCATCGAGGATTTGGCAGCGCCCTTCCTGCCACAAAGCATTCGCATCGACTTTTCCCGTCATCGAACACGGCGCGACGCGTACGCGATCGTTTGCGCGAAGGCGCTTCATCTTTCCGGAAGTTCCGTCGGTAAATACATAGATTCGTGTCGCATCCTGCGGATGCAGCGCAAACCAAACAGGCGTTGCAACCGCAGCGCCGCTACGCCGAAAGGTGACGAGACTCAGATACTGTGCGTGATCGTTCATTGTGGCAGCCATAGTCCTCTCCATTGCGCAAACTTTGGATCGTCTTGCAAGAACGCCTCGGGCAACTCGTAATCGGGATGCACGAACGGCAGAAGTGCGGGCGCAAGATTCTGGATGAATTCCTTGCGCATTGGATGCGCGTACTCGCGCATCGTCAACTCGATATCCTGGGGTTGCGCAAGATCTGCGGTAAAAAAATGAAAATAAGGGTTGGCCGCGAGCGCACGCTTGACCTCGGCATCAAACGCCGCGCGATCCTTAGGAAGTTTTGCAAGATCGCGATGAATCGACGCAAAGATGCGTATGTCGCTTCCGCGATCGAGCGTAAATACCGTTGACGAAAAGATCTGATCTGCAACTGCAGCGTCGGAAAGCGCAAGGTGAGGCACGCCCGTCAAGAGCGTGTCGCGCGTCGTGGCAAGTTCCTTTTCGTAACCAAAGACCACTCCGGCAAACGAAGCGTTGCCGCTCAGAAAATCCCGTGCCTGCCATCCTTGGCTTTTCGTCGAACGCGCGCAAACCCCATCGAGCGCAAGCGCACGCGCAAGGCTCTTTTCCGGGTCAAGCCGATTCGCGACCAACAGCTTTTCCGCAAGCTCGCCATCGACACTTTTTGGGATCACGGAATGGCCGGGCGTAGCCCCTGAGCGTGCCGCTGCCGCACGGTAAAGCTCGACGATCACAACGCGATCGATACCCTGCCGCAACGAAAGCGCAAGCAAACGTGCGCGCGGATCACGCGACGCTTCGAGCCAGTCGCGATCATGAGCGACACGTTCAAGTTTCACCTGCGATGCACGCAATCCCGTTGGCATCACATCGCGAAACACGGCAAACGACGCTTCGGCAATCTGCGCCAACGCCTCACGTCGCTCGGCGGGCGAAAGCGCATCGTAGTTTCGCCCGAGCGAAATCGCGTTCACCAATTTCGTCGCCGGTTTCGCCTGCGCCGCCACGGCGTCGCATCCACACCCCATACACAAAACAAGCAACACAAAAAAGTGCTGCACGAACTGCCCGGCGCGTGTCTTGGCGCATCGCAGCACGGCGTCCGTCGCATCCATCTGCATTGTGGTTCTCCTTCGCATCCATTCCTTCGATTTCATTCTTGTCCTGCTTTCATCTTCGATTCGCGTACAGGCTTCGCACTAGCCCGCAACATTTCCGCTTCCTCGTTTGCTCGCCGCACACCTCGCACACCCATCCATCCATCGTCCAATCTCGCACGCTGCCCAATACCGTTTGTCGTGGCTGCCTGCTTCGAAAACATGGAGATCTCCTGCCGAACGCCTCCCGATTTTGCGCAGGAAAGGCCAATCTGCGCGAGGCCAAGCGCACATATGCATCGCAGACGATCCGTCCTCGCCCTATATTCCGGCGCGCGCTGCGCATTTTGCCCCACGTTCGCACCGAATTTGCACGGAGCCCTCTTGCCGATCCGCGTCGCTGAAGCACTGCACAAAACCTTTGGCCCGCGTGCAATTCTCGACCGTGTTTCGTTGAGCATCCATCGCGGCGAACGCATTGGACTCGTCGGCAAGAACGGTTCGGGGAAAAGCACGCTCGCAAAAATCCTGGCCGGCCTCGACGAAATGGACTCCGGCACGCTCACCGTGCGCCGCGATACCAAAATCCTGTATCTCGAACAGAGCCCCCATTTTGCACCCGAACAAACCGCGCTCGAAGTCGCGCTCGGCGGACTTCGCGAGTGGTGTGAAGCGCGCGATCGCCATCACGAACTCACGGAACTTGTGCAAGCGCATTCCGGTTCCGAACTTGAAGCCGCCATCGAGAAACAAGCGCACGCTGCCGCCGAAGTGGAACGACTTGGCGGCTGGGAGCGCGTGCATCACGCCGAAGCCTCGCTCGCAAAACTCGGCATCGCGAATGTCCATGCAAGCATCGCTACACTGAGCGGTGGCGAGCTGCGTCGCGTGGCGCTCGCCCGTGCCCTGCTTGCCGCACCGGATCTTTTGATTCTCGACGAGCCCACGAACCACCTGGATCTCGCAAGCATCGAATGGCTCGAAAACGAATTGGCCGAACGGTTTGCGAATGCGGTCTTGCTGATCACGCACGATCGCTGGCTTCTCGATCGCGTCACGACCCGCACGCTCGAACTACACGATTCCGTGTTGGATAGCTACGAAGGCGGCTACTCGGAATACCTCGAAGGCAAAGCGATCCGCGAAGAGCAAGCCGAACGCACGGAGCGCAATCGTCAAAACTTTTTGCGACGCGAACTCGAGTGGCTGCGCCGTCAGCCCAAGGCACGCAGCGGCAAACAAAAGGCGCGCATTCAGCGCGCCGAAACCGTCAACGGCTTGGCGCGCCCCAAATACGAAAAAGCGATTCAACTCGAAACGCAAACGTCGCGCACCGGCAAATCGATTCTGCGCCTTGATCATCTCGGGCTTCGCACCCCCGAAAAACTGCTTTTCCGCGGACTCACGCTCGAAGTCCAGAAAGGCGATCGCATCGGCGTCGTTGGCAAGAACGGTTCCGGAAAAACCAGTTTGCTGCGCTGCATCGCCGGCGAACTCGAACCGAGCGAAGGACGCGTCGTCGCAGGCAAGAACACGAAAATCGCTTACCTCGATCAAGCGCGAGGCGGAATCGATCCAACCGCAACCATACACGAAAATGTGGCGCAAACGCGTAGCGAAATTCTCTTCGGAGAAGATTCGATCCCCGTCCGAAACTATCTCGAGCGATTCCTCTTTGACAGCACGGCACAACGCAAACTCGCCAGCGCACTCTCCGGCGGTGAACGTGCGCGCGTTGCTCTCGCAAGGCTACTTGCCGAACCCAGCAACTTGCTTTTGCTCGATGAACCGACCAACGATCTCGACACCGAGACGCTGAGCGCCCTCGAAGCGATGCTGCAAGATTTCGACGGTTGCCTCTTTGTCGTAAGCCACGATCGCTGGTTGCTCGATCGCGTCACGACCAAAACGCTCGTGCTCGATGGCGCAGGAAAAATCGAGATCTCGCCCGGCAATTATTCGGCCTATCTCGAACGATGTGCCGCAAAAACCAAAATCGAAAGCGAAACCAAAGCGAGTACGCCTACACTCAAAAGAGACGAAACGCCCAAGAAGCGCAAGGCGCTCACCTACGCTGAAAAACTCGAACTCGAAACGATTCTCGATCGCATCGCAAGCGCCGAAGAAAAGGTCCAAACCCTCGAAGCCAAACTCGCCGATCCCGCGCTCTACGCGCGCACCGCCGGGAGCACGCAAGGCGACGATGCGAATTCTGCCACCGCAGCTTTCGAGGCCGCCAAAGCCGAACTCGATGCGCTGCTTGCTCGCTGGGAAACACTCGAAACGAAGCGCGCCGAAGATGCAAGAATCGACTAAGCAGCCCCTGATCCATTTCCTGGTCGAGCACTTCGCAAATCAGGAATGATATTTTTCAAATCAAGGATGATGTTTGCCGTCGGTGGAAAATCCATTCGTCTTTCGAAAGCAGAACGGATCCGAGGCGCCCTCCATCTCCGTCGGGAAACTCAGATGTCTCGGATGGATCCTGCTTCCCAAATGCAGATCGCTCTTCCACCGACGGAATCATCCGTTCGAGTTTGCGCATGTCTCAAAAAGAAAAGAGAGCAGGCGCTCCTTCGAACTTCTCGGGATACAAACCTTGCAAGCCGTGCTTGGACGCCGCACAAACGCCGCGCTCGGTAATCAGCCCCGTAATCAGGCGCGCCGGTGTCACATCGAAGGCGTAGTTTGCAACCGGCGAACCTTCGGGCACGATGCGCACCGTGCAGGCTTGGCCGCGCTCGTCTTGCCCCGAAACATGCGACACTTCCTCGCCGCTGCGCTCTTCGATCGGTATTTCGCGCAACCCGTCTTCGAGTGTCCAGTCGATCGTCGAATGTGGCAGCGCCACATAAAACGGAACGCGATTGTCGTGCGCCGCAAGCGCCTTCAGATAAGTGCCGATTTTATTGCAAACGTCACCGTTTTGTGTCGTTCGATCGCTGCCCACGATGCAGAGATCGACCTGCCCGCGCTGCATGAGATGTCCACCGAGATTGTCGGCGATCACCGTGTGCGGCACGCCGTGCTGCACAAGCTCCCAGGCCGTCAGTGCGGCGCCTTGATTGCGCGGGCGCGTTTCATCCACCCAAACGTGAAGCGGAATGCCGCGCTCGTGCGCCAAATAAACCGGAGCAAGTGCCGTGCCCCAATCCACCGTCGCAAGCCAGCCCGCATTGCAATGCGTGAGCAGATTCACGGCACGCGCTCGCCCGGCTCGCTGCCAGGCATCTTCAATCAACGCAATTCCGTGTCGCCCGATCGCTGCGCAAGCTTCGACATCTTCATCGCAGAGCGTTTTCGCGAGTGCGTAGGCGGCATCGACACGTTCTTGTGTCGAACGAGGTTGCAGCGTTGTACGACAACGCTCAAGCGCCCACTGCAAATTCACCGCCGTGGGCCGCGTCGCGCGCAGCGTCGCAATGGCGTGCTCGAGCGCCGCATCGCTCGCATCGCGATGCAGCGCCAGGCAAACGCCGTATGCTGCCATCGCTCCGATCAACGGTGCGCCGCGAACTTGCATCGAAGCAATCGCGTGCGCCGCTTCATCGAGCGTCGTAATGCGCAGGCGCTCGAAGCGATGGGGAAGTTTGGTTTGGTCGATGAATTCGACGGAACGCCCGTCGGAAGCGACGCCAATTGTACGATACGCGATGCCACCGACACGCATTTGCGTTACTCGCCTTCGAATTGGCAGAGAGAATGCACGGCATAGCCGCGCGCTTCCAAGCGGCGGCTTCCGCCGAGATCCGGCAAATCGATCAGGAAGCAACACCCGATCACGATCCCTTGCGCTTCTTCGATCAAATCCACCGCCGCCTGTGCCGTACCGCCGGTGGCAATCAAGTCATCGACGAGCAGCACGCGCTCACCGGGCGCGATCGCATCCACGTGAATCTCCACGCGATCCGTGCCATATTCGAGCGCGTAGTCGCGACCGATCGTTTGCCAGGGCAGCTTGCCGCGCTTTCGCACCGGCACAAAACCGCATTCGAACTGATGCGCCATCGCACCGCCGAGCACGAAGCCACGCGCCTCGATGCCCGCCACCTTGTCGATCGCCACGCCTTGATACGTCTTCAAAAGCTCATCGACCGCAAGCCGAAAACCCGTGGCATCCTGAAACAAAGTTGTGACATCCCGAAATTGGATCCCCGGCTTGGGATAATCCGGAATCGTGCGAATCCGCGATCGAATCGGCATAGCAAAATCTCCTCGTCAAATGGCTCCGTTCGGAAACTGTTGGAAATTTCTTCGCATCTCAGTTTGCCCGAAGCCCTCTATTTATCCATGGACCAAATCGCGGAGAGAGTTCCCGATCACTGCAGCCCTGCCTCGCGCAATTGGCGTCGCACGGTGCGAAAGACTTCTTCGAACGGCGGCAAGATCGACATCTGCGGCTCCAGGCGCAACGACCACAATACCTTGTAGCGCGCCTCCTTCGCGGCCAAGACATCACTCATCGCCGACCAGCTTCGCGCGCGAAAGGCCAGCTTGCGCTCGATGGCGGGAGACAGCGCCGCAAAATCGACCTGCCGCTCGGTCGCGAGATACCAAAGGTCGTAAAGGTCCCGCGGTTCGTTACGCGCCTTATCCATCAACGCGATGACTTTTTCGGCGGCAATCTCCTCCAGCGAATAAACACAAATTTGTGAAGCATCGGGCAAATCTTCATACTCAGTGTAGCCACGCAACACGGGACGCTCCGCAACGGGCCAAACGAGTTGCTCACGAATCGTAATATCGACCTTCACTTCTCGGGGCGACAGCGTCGGAAGCGGACCGTCGTACGCCAGATAAAAAGTGTGACTGTTCGTATGACTCTTGCGATCACTCCGCGCGAAGCGGAACGCGATGCCCGCCTCACGCCGGATTTCGGCATAAGCCCCTTCGAGACCCGCGAGAATGTCTTCGAGAGGTTGCGGGGCTGCAAGCGTAAAGTCGAGGTCTTCCGAAAAACGATAATCCGCGAAGTAGCAGCGCTTGAGCGCCGTGCCGCCCTTGAACACGAGCGTTTCGCGCAACACCGATCTGGATAGGCCCACGAGAAACCACGCGAGGCAGTAATCCGCTCGAGCACCGACTCGACGATGCGGCGGCCTCCCGCGCGCGCCAGGCGATTCGAAAGTAGAGACAGATTGCGCTGCGCAATCATTCGTCAGGTTCTCACAATGCTGTGTAGCTCGACCGGGTCCACGTTGATCCGCAATCGCCAACGCGCCTGATAAGCACCGACGGCGGGTAGCGTGGGATCGAGGAGCATATACGAAGACGTAAGTCGCGCACGCAAGCGTTGCCGCTCCCGCTCCGACCACGCCGCCTCGAACAACTCGAGCAAAAAACCCAAGCGACGCACCACGGCGCCAACATCGATCCGCAAGGCATAATCCACGAGCTTGCCGGGATCCATCGCGTCGCGCCGCATCCAGTAACCCTTGGCCACTTCGCTAATGCCTCCGCAAAGTTCAGGCTGCTTCAGCCCGTCAATGACCGTCCGCTCCGGATCGCTCACGCGAATGCGCTCGGTCTTCGTCACCCAATGATCGACGACGCCAAACAAATCGCTGCGCTTGCAGCGCACGAAACGAAACTCGGTCCCGATCACCGTACGCGGGCGGATCGCTTTGAGAGCGGTCGTGAAAACGACGAGCGGCGGTTGCGTCACCATTTGGTGTATCTCCATGGCAGAAGCATGCGAAATGTAATAATCGTGTGTACCCACTAGCGCACGCGCTACCGGATAAGGGTTGCCGAGATACTCACGTTCGCGCCCAAGTTCGAACGGCACGAGGATGAAGAGACCCGGCTTGAGCCGCGTAGCCAGCCCGCGGTTCACAAGCCCCGTGATGAGATTGCGGGCCGAAGCCGCGCGCAAGCCGGTGATCGTCTCGGCATCCGCATGCGTAAAGATCGTCCTGCCGCGCTCGTGCAGCGCCGTAACCAACCGCGCCGACTGAGGCCCCAACGTCTTTTGAAAGTCATAATTTGAGTTTGATTTGACCATTCCGAGTGTTTATTTTGCACACAAAATATGATTTTTGCAAGAGGCCGCCCTCATTTTGATCTGACCCCAGGCGCCCCGATGCCCCAAAAAAACCGGAGAACGCGCTGGCGAACCGGCAACCCAAAACGCACCACAGCCTACA
>JADFDR010000053.1 GCA_018262735.1 Geobacter sp. | reverse complement strand
TTCCTCCGACGAAAAACACCAGTCCTGATTCGCGAAAAACGGGACTGATCCGAGGTTCCTTCGTCAGGATTCGAGATCATGCGATGTCTGAGACTCCTGCCAGGCACGCCACAACGTCCAGGCCATCAAACCGACCGCGAGGACGCGAACGCCATTCGCGAGCGCGATGTCCCAAGACAACACGCCCCAACGGTTGAGAATGATCGTCCAGTCGTGGGCATCATCGGGATCGAGGCCGCCCACCAACGGCAATTCGTGCGCCCGCGCATCGGCCATGTAACGCGCAATGTTCAGCAGGTTTTCCGCAAACCAGATGACACAAAAATGATAGCTACGAAATTTTCGCTCCCGATACATTTCCACCGCGCACGCGCCGGGCATGAGCAGCTGCATCAGCGTGCCGCCGTAGACGCCCAAGCGGCCCCAAAGAAAACCAAAGAGCGGATGCCCGGCTTCATGAAAAGCAAGATTCGCCGAGTCGAGAATCGGCACCCAACCCGACACCGCGTGAAAAAACAGCAGCACGCCGGCCCAGAGAGCCAGCCCCAAAACCGGAAAAAGATTCTGCATTTTCATCCCTCGTTTCTGCGCGATGAACACTGCGAATGCAGAGACCTTGCGCGCAAATTGTGAATCCATGTAAGAGGAATCCTCTTACAGAATGGTTCGCCGCCCCATTCTTTGCGGCGTTCACTCAACTTCGAAACCCAAACGCGCAGCGAACAACGCTGCACGATATGCTTGAAATCACCGTCGATGTTCAGGCGCGTCGGCCTTAGCGAATCATTCGATGTCAACACACGTTGCGTTCTTTGTTCCCTCGTCATACTCCCAAAACTCCACACCTTCAGGGATCAGATGTGAATAAGTCCGAAGGCAATACTCAAGCAGACTTTCACCCTTTGTCTTCATATCACGAAGGACGAACATGACCTTCTTGTACCCAGGAGGCGACACATAGAAGTGCTATCAATTTTTTTTGCCCTTCGAGAAACCATACGTGTTGTTTCCTTAGCCTCGAATCGGGATAACAAACCTTCCAGGTCCTCGGTGATTCGATGCGAAATGAAGTCCTACTGCGGAAGAAGATAAAATGGAAAGCCTCCTGAATTAGGTCCAGTTCACAGTAAAGATTTCGAGAACATGAAGGAAGCAAAACTTTTTGGTGTTGCGATCGAGCAACTCTTTTGCAACACGCGCGGCCGCAGAGGGATTTTTTCGACGATGAAAGCCCGAAGTCAAAAACGATCCGCGATGGCCTCTTGGGAATAGACCGATCTCACTGGCCGACCTTCGGAGCGGGCAATTCCTTGGCACTACCCCAACTCCGCAGCCAATCGTGCACCACCTTGCCTTGCGCGACGGACTCGATGGCCTGCAAGGTTTCCTGCCACCGAAGCTGCTCTTGCTCCTGGCGCGGAATACAATCCCGAAGCGCCGGATGGATGAGCCAACTCATGATTCGGTGGATTTTACCGGTCATGGCCTCGAACCTTTCTCCGGTTACTTCTTTTCGCGTGCAACGAAAACTTTTACGCGATCACCACGAGGCCCATGCTTAGGGGGGCACCGTCGATTTCGACTTCGCGTGTGTTGGCGTTGGATTCGGCGGCGGCGCCGAGACGGAGTTCGGCGGTGAGGGTTTCTTTGCAGAAGATCGCTTCGTGGCTGCGGATCAAGTTTAACAGTTTTGTGTCGCCTTGGAAGCTCATCCGCACGCGGGCGGTGTATTCGAGGTCGAGCTCTTTGCGAAAGGTTTGCACGCGGTTCAGGATTTCGCGGAACAAGCCTTCGTCGAGCAACTGCGGCGTGAGTGTCGTGTGCAGCACGACCACGCCGGCGCGGCTGCTCGCTGCGGCAAAACCTTCGCGCGCTTCGAGGCTTACTTGAATTTCCTCGGGGCCGAGCTCGATCGCTTCGCCCTCCACCAAAATGTGTACGCAGCCCTTGGCTTCAAGTTCGCGCAGCAGCGCGGCACCGTCGGCGTCTTGCAAGACTTGCTTGAGCAGCGGCATCTTCTTGCCGACGCGCGGCCCGAGCGCGCGAAACTGCGGCTGCACGCGATACGTCACATAGGCATCGGCCTTGGCCGCGAAGTGTACGGCCTGCACGTTGAGTTCGTCCTGGATGAGTTCGAGGTGTTCACGCAGCGCGGCCTCTTGCTGCGAATCGGCAAGCACGATCTCGGCGGCTTCGAGCGGTTGGCGCACGCGCAACTTCTCCGTCGTGCGCACTTGCAAGCCGGCCGACACCAAATCGCGTACAGCGCCCATCGTTTGCGAAAGCGCGCTGTCGATCTGCGCCACGTCGGACGTGGGATAATCGGCCATGTGTACGCTTTCGAGCGCGTCCGAAAAAGGTCGGCGCACCAGGTTTTGCCAAATCTCTTCCATCGCAAACGGCAAGAACGGCGCGAGCAACTTCGCGAGCGTCGTAAGGCACTCATAGAGTGTCCAATGCGCCGCGAGTTTGTCTTCGCCAAGACCCGGCGCCCAAAAACGATCGCGGCTGCGGCGCACATACCAATTCGACAAGGCATCGACGAAGCTCGTGAGCGCAACGGTTGCATCATACACCAAATAGGCGTCAAGCGAAGCGACCGTTTTCTGTGTCGTGAGCGCAAGCTCGGAAAGAATCCAGCGATCAAGCAGCGCGCGTTTTTGCGGTGCAAGTTTACCGGCCTGACATTTCGCGTCCGCCGGATCAAAGCCGTCGATGTTGGCGTAGATCGTGAAGAACGAATACACGTTGCGAAGTTTGAGCGGAAGTTCACGTTGCAGCGCACGTACACCAGAGAGTGAATGGCGCGTCGAATTCCAGGGCGGATTGGCGGCATAGAAAAACCAGCGGAAGGCATCGGCGCCGGGCGCTGGCGTCTGCATATCTTCGAGCACCACGCGAAACTTGGCTTCGAGTTGCGGCACTTCGGCGACGCGCGTTTCGAGGCCCGCCGGCGCGAGTTCACCACCAAGCTGCGCGCGATCGCTCGGCGACAGCACCACAACTCGACGCGGCAATTTTTTGGGAACAACTTGCACGCGCAGTGCGCGCTCCGGCCAAGCGACACCAAAAAGTTTCGCCTCGGTTTGCTCGCCGGTGAAATCGAGCCCTTCGTAATCTTCGCGCGCCAAAAACACCTGGCCCGGCTGCGGCGCGAGCGCTGCGCCCTCGACCACCGCGCACTCGAGGCGCACTTGCTTCAAGATCAGTTCCGGCGAAGTGTAATTGCCTTTGCTCTTCGATTCTTTTTTGCCCGCGCGATCGCAGACGTGCCCGAGCACCATGCAGTTGCGGAACGGATGCGGCTTCTCGCGCTCCGCAAAGAGCAGCGTCGAAACCATGAGCAGCGAATAAAACCAACCGCGCGTCTGATCGATGGCTTCGCTGATGAAATCCGCCGGAAACGCGGCTTCAAATTCTTTTTGACCGCGATGCGGATAGCCCCACTGCGCAAACGGCATCGAGCCCGAATCGAACCAACAATCGATCACTTCCGGCACGCGACGATACACGCCCGGCTCACCCGATCGCGTCCAAGTCACTTGGTCGATGTACGGCTTATGGACACGAAGATGTGTCGAGAGCGAGGGGTCTTGCTTGTGCGCCGCCTCAAACGCATCGAAGGCTTTGGGGTTGCGCGCCAAGATCTCAGCGACACTGTTTGGTGCATCGAGCGCGCCGGTTTCGTCGTTGATCCAGATGTTGAGCGGCGTGCCCCAGAAGCGTTCGCGCGAAAGCGCCCAGTCGACGTTGTTGCGCAAGAAGTCACCGAAGCGCCCTTCCTGGATGTGCTCGGGCAGCCAGTGGATCGTTTGGTTGTTGGCAATCGCTTCGCGAATTTTTTGCGTCGTGCGGATGTACCAAGCCGGACGCGCGTACTGAATGAGCGGATCTTGATCCGATCGTACACAGAATGGATACGGATGGCGGATCGTCTCGGCGTGCCAAAGCAAATCTGCCTCTTTGAGATCGCGCATCAAATCGCGATCGCATTCTTTCACCCAGCGTCGCGCATACTTCGCGGGCGCAAGCTGCGGATCGAAACCTCCGTCGGAGAGAACCGCGCAAAGAAGTTCGAGCTGCGGCTCGCTCGCTCGCTCGCGCGCCAGTTGCTCGAAGTCGGCTTCACCGAAAGCCGGCGCAATGTGCACGATGCCCGTGCCCGCGCCAAGCTCGACAAAATCGGCATCGACAATTTTCCAGAGCTTGTCGCGCTGTGCCGTCGTCGCGAACCAATCGAAGGGCGGACGATATTTTTTCCCGACGAGTTCTGCACCGCTGAGTTTTTTCTCAACGACCAGTTCGCGCCCGATTTTTTCTTGCAACGCACCGAGCAGCGATTCGGCCACGATCAAACGCTGCTCGCCGTCGCGCGCCACAACGTATTCGAAATCGCGGCGCACCGCCGCAAACATATTCGAGGGCAGCGTCCAGGGCGTCGTCGTCCAGACGAGAAGTGAAGTCTGCGGGTCATCTTCGAGCGGAAAGCGCACATACACCGACGGATCGTCGACTTCTTTGTAACCTTCGCCGACTTCGGCCGCCGAAAGCGCCGTACCGCCTTGCGCCCACCACCACACAACTTTGTGTCCTTGGTAGAGCAGTCCTTTTTTGAACAACTCCGACAGCGCCCACCACACGCTCTCGACGTAACTCTCGTGATAGGTGACGTAGGCGTTTTCGAGATCGACCCAAAAACCCAGCGCCTCGGTCAACTCCTCCCACTCTTTGGTGTAGCGGAACACACTTTCGAGACAGCGGCGCACGAACGGTTCTTCGCCGTATTCGCGAATCGCATCCTTGCCGCGAATCCGCAAACTCTTCTCGACTTCAATCTCGACGGGAAGCCCGTGCGTATCCCAGCCAGCTTTGCGCGGCGCGTAATAGCCGCGCATGGTCTTGTAACGCGGAAACAAATCTTTGATCACGCGCGTGAGCACGTGGCCGTTGTGCGGCATCCCGTTTGCCGTCGGTGGCCCCTCGTAGAACACGAAACTCGGGCCACCTTTGCGCTGCGCAAGCGTCTTCTCGAAAATCGAATGCGCTTTCCAGAACTGCCGGATCTGCGCTTCGGCTTCGGGAAAATTTTGAACGGGCGCAACTTTTTGAAAGCGTTCGGAACTCATAAGCGCCCTAGCCTAACACGGAGGATTTGCAGTGCGAGGGTTTTGCGCGCTCAGTGCACGCCGGGTGTGGCAACGAGCGAAACGGGATCCACACCGAGTGCGCGAAGCACCTGCGTCCAAAGCTCGTCGGGCGGCGCATCGAAAACCCACTTCGGTTCGACGGGCGCTGCGAGCCAGGCGCCTTGCGCCATTTCCGCTTCGAGTTGGCCTTCGCCCCAGCCGGCATAACCGAGATACAAGTGAAAGTGCTCGGGCGGACTCGCTGTCAGTTCGTTCATGACCTCGATCGAACCCACGAAGTTGAGCCCCGCTTGCAACGACACGATCGACGGATCCACCACATTCGCACCGTCGCCAAAAAGCATCCAACCGGTGTTGGGCTGCACCGGGCCGCCCCAATACACGAAGGCGTTGGTCGCACAGCCCCACGACACTTCAAGCGCGTGACAAATCTCGCGCAGAGAAATCTCCGTCTTGCGATTGAGCACCAAACCAAACGCACCTTGCTCGTCGTGATGCACGAGCAGGATCACCGTCCGATGAAAGTTCGGATCGAGAAGTTGCGGCATGGCAACGAGAAGAAGCGGAGTGAAGGAGTCGGCGGGCATCGTGGGGAGAAACCTAGCAGGTTCATCTTCGACCGGCAGAGCCATCCCTTTCCAGGTAGGCTGCTCGACATGGATCCGAGCAACGAAAAATTTTGGGGCGCACTCGGATGCTTGCTCGCGCTCACTCTTTATGGCCTTTCGCCGCTTGCGCTCGGTGGAGCGAATCCACAACTTGCACTCGCAATTGCAGGGATCGTCAGTTCCATGAGCTTCGGCTTGCTTGCGTGTTCGCTTGCGTTGCTCACTCGTGGTCCGCACGAGATCAACCGCAAGCTCGGCTTTCCGCAGGGCATCGCGCGCGGAACACTCCATCCCGCAACACTCGTCGCGCTCTGCGTCGGAATGCTTGCACTCAGCTATGCCACCGACGCCGCACTCGAACTCACAGGGCTACGCGACGCGAGCAGCTTGCAAAATTTCGACCAAACGCTTCGCGGCGCGCGCGGCGGCGCACTCGCCGCACTGCTGCTTGGCATCGGCATCGCACCCGGCATTGGCGAAGAACTTTTGTTCCGCGGCTTTTTGCAAAACGCCTTTCAAGTGAAACTCGGCCGTGTCACTGCGCTTTTTCTCAGCGCCTTTCTCTTTGGCGTAATGCACTTCGATCTCGCACATAGCATGGGAGCCTTTGCGCTCGGGCTCTACCTCGGCATCGCGCTCTTGCTCGATCAAAGCCTGCGCGCGCCGCTGCTCTGCCACATCGTCAACAACTCCTGCGTAGTGCTCGTCGTCGCACTCACTCCACCCGAGCAAAAAGAGAATCCTTCGGCGGCGATGATGTGGCTCGCACTGAGTCTTGCCCTTGCGACATTGATCGGTGTCACTTACGTCGCACGACGCACATCGCTCGCCGCATTCGCCCACGACACGGAATCTGCCGAAAGACTTTCGTAGCCTTTCCTTTTTTTGTGGATTTATCCGAGCCAGGACTCATTTCTCCGAGGGAAGAGGCGCCTCGAAAGCTGCAAAACGAAAACGAAGCCAAGACATGTCAAAGAGTGATCGAGCTCATTCTCTTTTTTGAGTACTTTCGAAAATCCGAGATCTTCGAACATCGAAAAGCCGCACGACTTCTTGTCCAAAAAAATGGAAAACTTTCGAATCAACCCGAGATTTTTCAATACTTGAGCGCGCGAAAATCTTTCAAGTGTAGACCGAACTCACAAATGCGTCGCTGAATCGTTCTCGTACTCACGCCAAGAGCTGCAGCAACGGGACCCAAGCGACCGCGATGACGCGAAAGCTCCATAATGAGAGCGGCTTGCGAAATCGGCGGATCCTTGAAAGTCGATGTCACAACGGGCGTATCGGCTTCGTCGATCGCGAACGCATAGATGGGCCCGCCACGCCAATGCACCAGCGTACGCTGCACCACATGCTTGAGTTCGCGCACGTTTCCGGGCCAGCTCGCCGCCATGAGTTGCTCAATCGCTTCCGGCGTAAGATTGGGCGCGTTTCCGTCGGATACATATTTCTTGATGAAAAAATCTGCGAGGAGCGGAATGTCGCTGCGCCGCTCGCGCAGCGCCGGAATCGCGATCCGGAGCACATTGAGGCGGTAATACAAATCCGCACGGAATGCACCCTCGTCGACTTGATCTTTCAAGTTGCGATTCGTCGCTGCCACGATTCGAATATCGACACTCGTCTCGGAGGACGCGCCGATCGATCGATACGCGCCGGATTCGATGACACGCAAAAGTTTCGACTGCAAGTGAAGCGGCAACTCTCCGATTTCGTCGAGAAAGAGCGTGCCGCGGTGGGCTTCTGCAAAAAAACCTTCACGATCGCGCACCGAGCCCGTAAACGAACCACGTCGACTTCCAAAAAATTCGCTCTCCATCAGTGCATCCGGAATCGCGGCGCAATTGACGGCCACGAACGGCCCTTCTTTGCGCGCACTCTCGGCATGAATCATGCGCGCAACAACATCTTTGCCCGTACCCGTCTCGCCATAGATCAGCAACGTCGCATCGGTCGCGCTATACACCTCGACCAAACGTCGCACGTTCTGCATGGCCTCCGATTGGCCTACCAACTGCGAAGTCGTTTCTCCCGATTCCGCTCTTGCTCTTACACGAAAAAGTGACGCATGCAATGGCGACGGAAACGAGTCGCGCAAAATTTCCGTCACAGCGTCGGTGACCGTCGTAAGATAATCCGCACGCTTCACGACGTAATTCGCCGCACCCTGCCGCATCGCCTCCACACCTTTTTCAACGCTTTCTTCTGCAGTTACGAAAAGTACCGGCGGTGGCGATGGCAAATCGCGAATCCAGCGCTGCACTTCGAAACCATTGACGTCGGGAAGTCCAATATCCAAAATCACCAGATCAAATTTTTTCGAGGAAAGAGCCGCGAAAGCTTCCGCGCCGGTCTGCGCATGATCGATCGATTCAGCAAGATCCGCGATCGACGCCTGCAGAAGTGCCGCATGCGGCACTTCATCTTCGACGAGCAAGATCTGAGGCTTCGAGCGCGTCTCCGTGAAAGCTTTTTCGTTCGAATTGCAAAGTGCTTCCGGCCTCTGCGGAAGCGTCGATGATGCATCATATCTCGGGTGCACAAAATCTCCTCTTCGTTCATTCACAAACAAGCTATACGCAAAGCCATTGCTCGCATCCTTCTCTTTTCAAATCGCAGCGAAAGAACTTGCTTCCGTAAAACGACCACGACTGCTGAGCCGTCCTTCGTTCTCACAACGACTTCTCCTTCGGAAAGAAAACCTGTGTCAAACCCTCGAAAACGGGATGCACGGTAAGCAAGTTTTCAAAATCGAAAAGAGGCCTTTTCCCTACACAACGCAGGATCAAGCAGAAATTCGAAGAAATTTTTTTGGAAACCGCAAAAGGAAGAGACCCGAGTCGCTCGAAGATGCGGCAAAAATCGCCGTGCATCGATCTTCGATTCCGCTCGACACTTTTTTGCGTTCCTTAAGCAGGGAAACACCTACACCACAAGGATCAAAGAAGCTGCGAATTCACTTCTTCCGTCAAAACGTGTTGTTTTTCCACCGACGAAAAAAATCCGCCCTGACTTGTGAAAAGAGTCGAGAAGGAGAATGGGGCCGAGGCTCACAAACATGACACCGCTTCCTCGCACGCAGTCAAAACCGGGGAGATGTTCACGCGCCGAGGATCAAGGGCGTAGTTCTTTGCGTTTCGGACGGCGCAAGAGGCCGTCTGCTTCGGGTTTGGCGTCCGGCGCAAGATTGCGCTTTTCCAAGAGCAGGCGTTGCTTCGGAGAAGGCGAGGAAATAATTTTTTTCGATGTCTGCGCCATTCGCGTTTCGACATAAGGTGTCAAAAAACGCTGCGCCGCCGCCGTCTCGCAAACACCGCGTGGGCAAAACAATTCACGCAAAACTTCCGCACCGACTTGTGCACCGCTACGCCGCCACACTTCTCCTTGCACAACGACAACGGCTACTGCCACCGACGGATCTTCGGCAGGCGCCACACCGATGAACCATTCGTAGCGCCCCGTTGGATTCGTTCCCGAAAGACTTCCCGTCTTGCCTGCCACACGAACCGGATCGAGCATCGTGTGTCCGCCTCGCGATTGAAACGCGCGCCGCGCCGTGCCGGCCTGCGTCGTCTCGACCATCATCCCGCGCAACCGTGCCGCTTCGACGTCGCTCAAAACACGTGTGGGCTCTTGCAACGCCGGCAAAGAAAGCTCGCGTCCTTCGGCATCGCGCACGCGTGCGATCCAATATGGTTCACGCAAGATTCCGTCGGAAATCGTCATCGCAAGCTGCAAGGCATGGAGCGGCGTGATGCGCAAACCCGAAAGCCCGGAACCAAGCTCCCCGAGTTCGTAACGCGATTCTGCGTCATGCGCTTCCGTACCCGATGTAGACAAACTGATTTGTCCCGCAGCGTGACCCATCGCCGGCGAAGCGAGCAAACCAAAATCACGCATCGTTTTGACCAGCGCTGGCGCACCGACCGCATGCACTGCGAGTTGTGCAAAACATTGATTGTTCGAAGTCGCAAGCGCTCTTTGAAAGGAAATCTCGGAACCTTGTTGCGGGGGATCGACACTTCGCGGTGTCAGGCGATACGGGCTGCCCTGATAACGACACTCGCGTTGCAAGGCATCGGGTGCGTGAAGCATGGCGGCTGCAGTGGTCACGACTTTCACGAGAGAGGCCGCAGGGTAAGTTCGCGTCGGAGGAAAATTCGTGTGATCCGTCGACGCATACGCCAGCAAGCGTCCCGTCTTGACGTCGCTGACAAGAATATGTGCATAGGCGGCTTGCGCTTGTTCGAGAATCGCTGCAACGCGCTGAGTGAGATCTGCATCGAAGGTGTATTCGATCTGCAATCGCTTCGGACCCAGTGCCGGCACTGCGAAATTCTCGAACAAACGACCTTGGGCATTGCGATTGGACAGAATTTTCTCGACGGGAGGCACATGTTCGAGCACCGTCGGAGGCGCATACGCAAGAACCGGTAATTCGGCGGCACGTTCGAAATTCGCAGAAACGGCCGGCAAACTTCCCGTTGGCGTCAGACGCTCTGCACTCCAATACGCAAAACCGATCATCACGCATGCAAGCGAAAAAACGACCAACGTGATTTGGCCCCGCAACAACATTTTGCGTGATCGACGAGCCGGTTTGCGCGCGAGCGGCAAATCAGCACACGCGGCTTCATACTT
>JADFDR010000052.1 GCA_018262735.1 Geobacter sp. | reverse complement strand
TTTTTTGCCATCGCAGGTAAGAAAAATAAATGTTGTTGAGATTGTGATGGGTAAGAGATAGGGGAGAGAAGAATGGCCATTCCGGATTATCAAGCCATTATGTTGCCGCTGCTTCGCTATGTTTCCGACGGAAAAGAGTATGCGATGCGTGAAGTGACAGACGCATTGGCGAATGAATTTGCGCTGACGATGGAAGAAAGGCAGGAACTTCTTCCAAGTGGTCAAAGCAAAACATTCAGTAACCGTACAAATTGGGCACGAACTTATCTGAAAAAGGCAGGCCTTCTCGGTGCACCGCGTCGTGGCCACATTCAAATTACGGATGATGGCAAAAAAGTGCTTGCGCAGCCTCCGTCGAAAATCAATGTCAAATTTCTGGAGCAATTTCCAAAGTTCATGGAATTTTGCGCGAAGCGTAATGACAAAGAAGATGAGACTTCTGATCGAATCGACACAGAAAGTCGACAAACACCGAACGAGCGTCTTGAAGAGGCGTATCAAAAATTGCGCGATGCTCTTGCGGCGCAAATTTTGAAAAACATTGCCGAGTGTTCTCCGGATTTTTTCGAACGACTTGTCGTCGATCTCCTCGTTGCGATGGGATACGGTGGTTCGCGCAAAGAAGCAGGCAAAGCCATCGGCGGCAGTGGTGACGGAGGGGTCGACGGAATCATCAACGAAGATCATCTCGGTCTTGACGTGATTTATTTGCAAGCCAAGCGTTGGCAAGGTTCCGTGGGCCGTCCCGAAATTCAAAAATTCGCAGGCGCCCTGCAAGGCCATCGTGCCAGGAAAGGAATCTTCCTCATAACTTCAACCTTCACGCGCGACGCCAAAGAGTACGTCCAAAACATCGATTCCAAGATCGTACTCATCGACGGCGAACAACTCGCCCAACTCATGATCGACCACAACGTCGGTGTCGCCCTCGAAGCGCGCTACGAAACCAAAAGAATCGATACGGATTATTTCAGCGAGGAATAGATGACGCACTTATGAGTCATGTCATTCGTGTTCTCTATTGGCTGTCATTGCCAAAATTGCAACATGTCGAGAAACGCATTCATCATTGAATCATTGATTTACATATGTTGAAAGCCTTCGGCACCGGCATCACGCCGCTCTTTCCGCTCTGGGGCATCCCGACGCAAGATCTCGCGCGAGAAATGCTGCACAACGGCTTCGTCTTCGCCGATCTGCTCGCGCCCGATTCATCCCGTGCGCAAACGAAAGTACTCCATTCCTCGGCAATCGATTCCGACGGTGTTTCGCGCGGTTATGTCTTGGATTGACGTGATCAGATGACCTCCGGATATCCTGAGGTTTTCCTTGGCTTCATGATATGTCTCGGGTGGCGTCCAACACTTGCATGTTAATCTTGCGAAGAGTTCTTTCGATCAGCGTGCTGTTGGAGTAAAATGCTTCGCATGGCTAAACAATCATCCATTTTGACGATTGAAGCGGTTATCGATCCCGACGGAACAGTGCATCTCTCGGAGCATGTTCACCTGACAGGTTGCCGTCGTGCATTGGTGACTATCCTCGAGAATGAACCGGCACCCATCTCTGAAACGGCGATTTTGAGCGAGGTTGCGCTTGCGGCGGATTGGGATCGTCCCGAGGAGGATGAGGCGTGGGCGCAGTTTCAGCCGGCTCGGTAATTTTCGTTCGTTTTCCCTTTTCCGATTTGTCTCATTCGAAACTGCGGCCAGCAATTGTTTTGGCAGTAGCCGGTCGAGGTGACTACGTGCGTTGCCAAATTACGAGCAAAGCATATGGCGATGTGTCGGCCATCGAAATTGCTCAAAGCGATTTTGCTGTCGGCGCATTGTCTTTGACCAGTTTTGTAAGGCCGGGGAAATTGTTCACTGCAAACGACTCGCTGATTGCAGGAATTGTCGGGCAGATATCCAAATCGGCGTTGACTCGAGTCGTCGATACTGTCGTGACCTTGCTGCGTTCCGGTGGTGTAGCACGGTAAATTTTTGAAAACCCTCAACTGAATTTTCGCCGCGAAACGCCGAGGCGCCGACGATGACTGAAGTGGAAGTCACGAATATTTCAGGCCACGGGATTTGGTTGCTTGCGCACGGTCGCGAGCTGTTCATGTCGTATGCAGATTTCCCGTGGTTCAAGGATCAGCCCGTCAGCGCCATCTTGAAGGTCGAAGAACCATCGCCGGGCCATTTCTACTGGCTGGACATCGACGTGGATCTGACCGAAGAAATCATCGAGCACCCCGAGCGTTTCCCAAAACTCGCCCGGAAGAAGTAAATCATTCAAGTGCTCGGTTTGATTCTGCATGCGGAAGCACGACCTTGTGCAGCGTCACGAAAAAGTGTCAAACGCGCTTCGTAGCGGAGAGCCCTCGATGAATTCTGTACTCGGTGTTTTGATTCTGGGACAGGGAGAGAGATGCGCAACTTCATTCCGGCCAAAAAACGCGTTAATGTGTCGCCTGGTGAATCGGTGCGCATTCTTCGCGAGTTGCAGGGTTTCACGCAGGCCGAGCTTTCGGAGCACTGTGGAATTCCGCAAGCCACCATTTCCGGGATCGAAACCGGCCGAATCAACCTTGGCGTCGAACGTGCCAAAGCACTGGCGATTGCCCTGCGCTGTCACCCCGCAGTGTTGGTCTTTCCGGGCTGGAAAATCACGAATGCTGCCTGATCAAGACGCTGTGTTTTGCTCGACTGCCTTGCGCGACACGTCGCGATGGGCGCAAAATCTGACGGAGCAAATCGCTTGAGATCCATGGAATCGAAAAATGGCATTGAGTGAACTTGAAACGAAGCGAATTGAAAAGCTCGTCGGTGGATTCATCGAGAAGCGGCGACCGCCTGCGCACATCCGCAGCGAGCTTGATTTTGGGTATCGCGTGTGCGGGCAGAGCATTGAGATTTTTGAGATTCGACCTATTTGGAACAAGCCGAGTGAGTATCAAGAGTCGCCGATTGCGAAGGCCACCTTCACGCAAAAGCAACAAGTTTGGAAAATCTATTGGCAGCGAAGTGATCTGCGCTGGCACAGCTATCCGCCAAAACCGCAGGTGAAAACGCTCGAAGAGTTCATCGCCGAAGTCGATGCCGACCCGCACGGTTGTTTTTGGGGATAGCGTAAAAATCGCCCGACAACGAAGCCAGGATGAAACCATGAAGTGTATGACTCAGCTCGTGGATCGCATCACCGTCAATCCCAAACAATGTGGTGGACGCCCGTGTATTCGTGGCATGCGGATCCGTGTGTCCGACGTGCTCGAACTTCTTGCCTCAGGAATGACACTGAAACAAATTTTGAAAGAGCATCCCGATCTCGAACCCGAAGACATTCAGGCCTGCCTGCGCTTTGCGAGCAGCCGCGTCGGACACCGTGTCAGAACCTCTTGATTTCACACAAAAGTGTCAGCACTGCATCCCGCTAAAACTTCGAGATGATCTGATCGGCGTAGCGCTTGATGGCGTCTTGCTTAACGGAGAGCGGCGGTTGCTGGCGCATCATGGCTCCGACACCCATCTCGGCAAGGATTTGTTCCGACCAAGGCATGATCTGGAGATCGGTCACGCCGAGATCTTCGAGGCGGCGGATGTCGTCGACGGTTTGCGCATCGGGGCAGTGCATCATGACGTCGAAGGGTTCTTTGTCGCGGCCAAACTCGCGGCGCAACTGGTTCAACTCGGCCATCAGTGCCGGCACCTCGTCCTTGGCATGAATCACGCTGAGCCAGCCGTCGCCAAAGCGCGCGGCGCGTTTCATGGCGGGCTTGGTCGCGCCACCGACGTAAATCGGGATTTTCTTTTTGGGCGTCGGCGCCATGATCACGCGATCGAAGTTCACATGCTTGCCGTGAAACTCGACGAAGCCTCCGCCAAGCAGCAGACGAATCGCCTGGATGGCTTCGTCTTGGCGCGCGCCGCGCGTCTTCATGTTCACGCCGAGCCACTCGAATTCTTCGGGCATCCACGCGAGGCCGACGCCGAGCGCCACGCGATCGTTCGAGACCGCGGCCAGCGAGCAAAGACTCTTGGCTTCGAGCAGCGGTTGGCGGATGGCGAGCCGCAGCACCGAGGGCAGAAAGCGGATGCGTTTCGTCACGACGGCCATCGCCGTCATCGCGACCCACGGGTCGAGCACCGGCATGTCGAGCGGCCAGAAGCGTTTGCCATCGGGCGTATAAGGATAGGGAACGGAAATCTCTTCCGGGAAAAAAGGCGAGTCGGCAACTTGGATGCTGTCCCAGCCGCACGCGTCGGCGGTGCGGGCGATGTCGAGGTGCTCGGACGGGTCGACCATGAACAAGTGAAATCCAAAGCGCATTTTTCCCTCTTTTCTCGTTCTTGAACGCCTTCCTTGTGGGAAAGCTTTTGAAAGTTTGCGAGCGCAAGCGGTTCGTTGTGGCGGGCTCAGATATAAGGCATTCAAAGAAGAGAGCGCAAGTATGCGAATTGCGAACTTGCGTTTTCCTCGACGGTTGAGACTCGGCGATTGGGACTCGACGGTTGGGAGGTTGGGATCTTGCGAGCGCGGGAAAACGGTTGTCCAAATTTGAGTGACGACGTAACGTAGCTGCCACGCGTTTCCCGGCATTTTTGGCGCAGAACCAAGAGGCCACATCCAAGTCGCAGACTCAAGACTCAAAAATCAAAAGGGGATTTCCGTGAGCACGACGCAGTTTGAGCACCTTTTTTCACCGATCCAAGTGGGGCCGATGCGCGTCCCGAATCGCATTTGCGAAACCACCAACACGATCAACTCGTCGATGATTCCGGGCGAGATCGACGATCATTTCCGCGCGCACCACGGCGCGAAGGCACGCGGCGGCACGGGTTGGATTGGCAGCGAGACCTGGTTGCTCAACATGCCCTTTCCGCCGGAGACTCCCGACGAGGTCGGTCTCGCCGTCGGCTTTGCTGCACACTATTCGGTGTATCAAAGCCCGGCCTTCATTGCGGGCATGAAGAAATTCGTCGAAGAAGTTCACGCTGCGGGTTCCGTGGTGATCGTGCAGCTGACACATCTTAGTGCCGTGTGGGCGCCGTCGTCGGTCGTGGTCGTCGGTGCGCAGGATTACACGCCGCATGTGCTCGGCGAAGAAGAAATCGAGTTTTGTCTCAACACCTACGCCGATGCGGCGGCGGTTGCGAAGGAAGTCGGCGCAGACGGGATTGAAATCCACTGCGCGCACGAAACCCTTTGCTACAGCTTCCTGTCGCCGGTGACGAATAAGCGCACCGATCGCTGGGGCGGCGGCCCGCAAGAGCGTTCGACTTTCGTGCTCGAGGCCTTGAAGCGCGTGCGCGCGCGCGTCGGCGATAGCGTGGCGCTCGGCATCCGCATGGCGGGCATGGAGTTTCGCACCGGCGGTGCAGAGCACCTCGAAATGCGCGAGATCGCGTATCACATCAGCGAAAGCGGGCTGATCGACTTTTTTGACATCGACGTCGGCCACTGCTGGGGCGCACCGTCGTATGTGCCGTCGTCGTATTACGCCAACGCGGCCTACAAAGAAGTAGGTAAGGCAGCGCGCACGGACATCGATCCCAAGGTCAAGGTTTTGTTCTCGGGTCGCATCAACGACGTGGGCACGGCCGAGACGCTGCTCAAGGAAGGCTACTGCGATCTCGTCGGTATGGTGCGCGCAGGCATCGCGGATCCGAATTTTGCGAACAAGGCGCGCGAAGGGCGCTTGATGGAAATTCGTCGCTGCATTGCGTGTACGCGCTGCATCGATGAAGCCGCCGAGCCGCGCACCTTCCCCTACGCACCGACGTGTTCGATCAATCCGTTGATTGGCCATGAGTTGCAATGGAAAGAGAAGTTCCAGCCGACGAAGACACCGAAACGTGTCGTCGTGGTGGGTGGTGGTTTGGCCGGTTGCGAAGCGGCGCGCATTGCGGCGTTGCGCGGGCATCGTGTGACGCTGCTCGAACAAAGCGCGCGCCTTGGCGGGCAACTCTTGATTGCGTCGAAGGCCCCGGGCCGCAACGACTTCGAAGATCAGATCTACTTCGAAGAAAACGAGATGAAGCGCGCGGGCGTCGAAGTGCGGCTCAACGCGAAGGCGGACATCGCTGCGGTGAAGGCGCTTTCACCCGAAGTGGTGGTCGTTGCGACGGGGTCACTTCCGCGTGTACCGAGCGACGTGCCGGGCATCGATCGCCCGAACGTGGTGCAGGGCTGGGACGTGATGCAGGGCAAGGTTTCCGTCGGAAAACGCGTTGCTGTGATCTCGCAAGAAGACTATTACGAGACACCTTGCGTGGCGGAGTTTCTCGCGGCACAGGGCAAGCAGGTTGAGGTCTTTCACAAGTCGGTGCATCTCGGATCGGAGATCGCGCGCTACTCGATCGGCATGGTGTTGCGACGCATGGAAGAGTGCAACGTGAAGATCCATCCCAATTTGATGTTGAAGGCCGTGCATCCGGATGCGATCGAACTCGTTTCGTCGTGGGGCACGCGAACCTATCGCGAGACGGGCTTCGACAGCATCGTTTTGGTGTGCGGCTCGATTCCGCAGGCAGGTTTGTACGATCAGCTCAAGGCGGACAAGAGCGTGGCGCAACTGTATATCGCCGGTTCGGCGTGGCTGCCGCGCTTCATGGCCGAGGCGACACAACATGGTGCCAGTATCGGCTTGGCGATTTAAGGACACTGAGATTTCACATCGAAGGAGGATGGAAGATGGCGACACAAAATAGAGACAAGATGGTAAAGCCGGATTTTCTGGATGATGCAGCGTGGGAGATGTTGAAGGAGATGACCGCGTCGCTCGATCGCATCCGGGGCGATGCGAAGGCTGACGCCGAGGCTTATCTCGCCAATCCCAAGGGTCGTGCCACCGGCGGTGGACCGTCGGGATTGCCGACGTTGCTTTTGACTACGATTGGCCGCAAGTCGGGCGAGCAACGCACGACGCCGCTCGTCTTTTTGCAACACGGCAAGGATGTGGTCGTGGTGGGATCTCTCGCCGGCTATGACGGCCATCCGACCTGGTGTCTCAATCTTCAGTCCAATCCGAACTGTTGGATTCAACTCGACGAGAAGAAGTCGAAGGCCGTGGCGCGCGACGTCACCGACGAGGAGCGCAAAGCTCTTTGGCCGAAATTGAATCAGGTGTTCCCGGCCTGGGGTTACTTCCAAGGGCAGACCGAGCGCCCGTTCCCGATCAAGATCATTTCACCGACGGGCCCGGCGTAATCTGGCGTAACACGCAAAGTCGGTTTGCAAAGAGAACGCCCGATAGACACCTAAAAGTGTCTATCGGGCGTTTTGCATC
The DNA here is from genome assembly GCA_018262735.1 of Geobacter sp. Classification (GTDB taxonomy): domain Bacteria; phylum Myxococcota_A; class UBA9160; order UBA9160; family JADFDR01; genus JADFDR01. Next base: position 3,684 of record JADFDR010000052.1, on the reverse strand, counting down.
TTGAGTGATGACGCGTTGTGTGTTTCTGAAACGTGGCGCACGTGCTCGTTAGGAGACCAGCGCATTGCAAGCTGGCCGAGGCGCGCATTCCAGATTTCGAATTCTCGTCGGAGTTCTTGTGCGCAACGAAATCGAAAGAAGTGAGTTCGGAAAAACATTTTGGGGAGCAAACGATTTTTGTAACAAAATTGTGTCACAGGTCGCGCAGGTAGTCGGAACCGCCGAGTTGATTTGCGGCGCGCTCGATTTCGTTGGCGCGGCGTTCGACGTAGGCTGATGGGTTGCGCGCGTTCATGCGTTTTGGATTGGGCAGTACGGCGATCAAGAGCGCGGCTTCGCGCGACGTGAGCTGGCTCGCTGGTTTGCCGAAGAATTTGCGGCTCGCTGCTTCGGCGCCAAAAATCTGCGGCCCGAACTGCGCAATGTTCAAATACACTTCCAAGATTCGGCGCTTGGGCCAAAGCGTTTCGATCAGCACCGTGAAATACGCTTCGATTCCCTTTCGTACGAAATTGCGCCCCGGCCAGAGCAAAAGATTTTTTGCAACCTGTTGCGAGATGGTGCTCGCGCCGCGCGGTCGTTTGGCGCGTCTTGTGCGTTTGGCATTTTTCGCCATGGCGTCGGCGATCGATTCGAGATCGAAACCATGATGTGTCGGGAATTTTTGATCCTCGGCCGCGACGGCAGAGACGGCAAGGCGCGAAGAGATCTTTTCGTAGTTCATCCATGTATACTCAATTTTGTGTGATTCGGATTGGAAGCGTGCTTGTTCCATAAACGATGTCGTCGGTGGAGCGAGCCATCGCCACGGCAAAACGAGCAAGATGCTCAGTACGAAAAGCGCCGCGATGCCGAGCAAAAGACGAGAGACAACCTTGGTGACTCTGCGTCGAATCGGGTGCGGGTCTTTGAATCGAGATTGGGATTCCTGCAAGTGATACTCCGGGCGGCAATGTTCTCGAAAAAATCGTGTGGAAAATACTACATCCAAGAGAGTTGACAACTTTGTGTAGGAATTTTTTAGAGTTGATCGAAGCTTTCATCTTGTTGACCAACCTCAAAATGCGTTACACACCCGCACTTTCTCGCATACACCCAAGAAGAGGCAATGTATGACAACAGAAAAAATCGCGTTCTACATGGTAGCCATTTTCCTTTTTACAACGGGATGCGTTACGTCGCCGCAGGAGATCCATTCGACGCGTCCTCTATTTGTTCAGGGGAGTTACCAAATCGGACACAATCGGACCGAGCCTCATCCGAGCGCGAGTCGCTACTTCCGGACAAACAATGCCGGGTTCATGATCGAGAACGGTGAAGCGGGGTACATGGCTTTTTTTGACGTTCTTCAGCTTCCGCCGGAAAGAATTTATACACGCGCGATTTTGCAGAATCCGGAAGATTCAAAGACGCCGATCGTTTACGACCACTACGTCGATCCCGGAGTCAAGTCTGTGACAGTTACACATTTTCCTGTAAATGGTTTGAGGAGCTACAAGAGCTATTGGATCGAATTTGTGTCTTACTCCGATGAAGCGCGTACGCAGGAAATGGATCGGCTTACGCAACAAGTTCGTTCTTACGTAGATACAACTGGCGATGTGGTTTTGCTTTCTCGAAAAGTCGTTCTTGATGAAAATCAGTGATTTTTCATTGCGCAGGGAGCTCGTCGACTTGCGTATCTTTTTTTGTGTAGACGCATAAAAAGCGCCTTTCGAGTTTCGGCTCGAAAGGCGCTTTTTGTCATTGCAGCGTGCGAAGAAAATTATTTCTTCAGGATCACCGCCGTGGCGTTGCCGCCGAGACCAAGTGTCTGGCCGAGGCCGATCTTGGCGTTCGGCACTTGGCGGCCGCCGGATTCGCCGCGCAGTTGCCAGGTGAGTTCGCAAACTTGGAACACGCCCATCGCGGTGGTGGCTTCGCCGAAGGAAACGAATCCGCCCGACGGATTGATCGGCATTTTGCCCGTCGGTAGCGTCTCGCCTTTTTCGACCAGGCTTTCGGCTTCGCCCGGTTTGCAAAGTTCCCACTCTTCGGGGAACGCGAGTTCGTAATACACGGTGTTGTCTTGCAGTTCGGTGAGGCTCACGTCGCGCGGTCCCACACCGGCGCGCTCGAAGGCCTTCGTTACCGCGCCCTTCGCTTCGCTGTGTAGGGTGGCGCCGCTCGGTATCACGCTCGCAAGGCCGCGCGGCAGGCCATCGTCAAATTGCATCGTGGCGACGGTGCTCGCAGCGACGGTGACCGCTTTGCCGGAGAATTTCTTGGCGCGCTCTTTCGAGCAGAGCACCACCGCCGCGGCGCCGTTCGACACCGGGCAGATTTCGAACAAGCGCAGCGGATCGCTCACATAGGGCGACTTGAGCACGTCTTCGACGGTGATTTCACTTTGGAAGCGTGCATACGGGTTGTGCACCGAGCACTTGCGCGCTTTGACTGCGACCTTCGCGAATTGTTCTTCCGTCGTGCCATACTCAAACATGCGTCGGCGCGCGAGCAGCGACCAGAACGACGGGCCGGGCATGCCGACGCAGCGTTGGCGCAAGAACTCGGGATCGGTCACTTCTTCGACGCCCGAAGTTTGAATGAAGCCCTTCGGCATCACTTCGCCACCGACGACGAGCACGATATCGTGCTGACCGCTGGCGACGAGCGTGTAGCCGATGTTGAAGGCGTTGCCGCCCGCAGCGCAACCGGCCGAGAGGTTGTAGACCGGCACGCCCGTCGAACCCATTTCTTCGACGACGTCGTTGCCGTTGAGGCCCCAGCCTTTGCCGCCCGAAAAGCGCGAGCTTGCGGCGGAGACGGCTTGGATGTCGCGCCAGCTCACGCCGGCGTCTTTGAGCGCGGCGTCGACGGCCGTGCGACACAATTCGGTGACGGATTTGTTGCCGACGACTTTGTCGCCGGTCTTGCCGAAGGCGTGCAGTCCCACGCCGATGACTTGTACTTCTTGCATCTTCGAATTCTCCTGACTCTTGAGGTTTGAGCTTTGCGAGGGCTTGCGATTCGCGATCGACACAAAAACGTGTCGACGGCGCGCTCTCACGCGACCGGCTTGAACTTCCAGCTCGTAAATTCCTTGTCGTTTTCGTGATACAGCGCATCGACCACGAGTTCGACCGTGCCGCCGATCTTGATCTCGTCGAAATTTTCGACCTGCATCTGGCCCATCAAGCGCAAGCCGCTGTCGGCGAGATCGACGACACCAAGCGCATAGATCTTGTACGGCGCGTCGAACTTGTGCGGCGGCGGCGGCGGGAAGTTTTGCACCGAGTAACTCCAAAGCTTGCCGCGGCCACCGAAGCGATGTTCCTCGATCTCGGACTTGTCGCATTTCGGATTGTGGCAAATGGCGGCCTTCGGAAAGTAAGCCGTTTTGCAAGTCGTGCAGCGCGAGCCGATCAATTCGGCTTTGCCATCTTTCTCTGAGAACAGTCCTTCGACTGCGGGAACGCGTTCCATGGTTTTCTCCTTTTTACTTCGATTGAGCTGCTTTGATCAGTTCCGGCAAAATGGCGAGACAATCTCCGACGATGCCGTACTTCGCGTAGCGAAAAATGGCCGCGTCGGCGTCCTTGTTGATCGCGACGATCATCTTCGCCGCGGAGCAACCGGCCATGTGCTGGCTTGCGCCGGAAATACCGACGGCGAGATACAAATTGGGGCGCGTGAGTTTGCCGG
>JADFDR010000051.1 GCA_018262735.1 Geobacter sp. | reverse complement strand
GGTTCCCTTCGCGATGGGCTACTTCACGGCAGATTGGTTTTGGCAAGGATTACCCGAACCGCGTCCGTCGGAGTTTGGCTTTCGCGTCTTCTTTGCGATCGCAATGTCGATCACGGCCATTCCCATCCTGGGCCGCATCTTCATGGAGCTTGGTCTTTCGCACACGCGCACTGCCGCAATCACGATTGGCGCCGCTGCCATCGACGATGTGATGGGCTGGCTCTTGCTCGGTGCCGTTGCCTTGATTTTGCGCGAAGAATTTTCGACGACTTGGGCACTCTCCCGTCTGAGCTTGCTTGCCCTTTACGTCGCTGTAGTGCTCTTTCTCGTGCGACCCTATTTGAAAAAATTCGTCGCACGACAAATGGATCATCATGGCGATTTGCGTCCGTTCGCCATTGCGATTTTGCTCATCACCATTTTTATCTCCGCCGCAATCACGAGCAACATCGGCGTTTTTGCAATCATCGGTGGCTTCATGATCGGCGTCGCTTTGCACGACGATCGCCGTTTCGTCGCAGCCTGGAAGCACCAAGTCGCACCGACGGTCAACACCTTTTTCATGCCGCTTTTCTTTGCCTACACTGGATTGCGTACCGACATTGGATCTTTTACGTCATCGACCGAATGGATCTCGTGCGCACTCGTTTGCGTCATTGCCTTCGCCTCGAAATTCGGTGGCGCCTATCTTGCCGCGCGTTTCACCGGCGAAACGAATCGCAGTGCGTTCACGATCGGCGCCTGCATGAACACGCGCGCGCTCATGGAACTCGTCGTACTCAATATCGGTTATGACTTGGGCGTACTGCCGCGTGTCATGTTCACGCAACTCGTGATCATGGCGATCGTAAGCACCTTTATGGCAACACCGCTCATCCGTTGGCTCATGCGCGACGAACAGAATTTGTCGGAGCTTGGCCCCAAGACCGCAAACGGACGTACCTGAGAAAACACACGCTCCCGAAAGGCGCATAGGAACTTTAAAAATACGGGCGAGTCGCGGCCCCCCAGCCCATCACCGCGGGTTTGCACTTCAGAGCGGTTTTGCGCATGCCGATCAAAACACATCATGTGGCTTGATCTCGCTTCACTCGGAATCTTGATCCTCTTCGCCTGGCTCGGCGCGCGCAAAGGCGCGCTTCCAGCCGCAACGGGGCTCCTCGCTCTCGTCGGAGCCTATGGCTCTGCAGTCGTGCTCTCTTCGCCCGTCTCGGAATACGTCCGCCCGATGGTCGGCGATCGCAACTACTTGGCGTTGCCTCTTGCAGGTACACTCGTCTTTGTCGCGACGTTTCTTCTTTTAAGTGTCATCGGCACGCTCGCGCAGAAGATTGCATTGTCGCGCCGCAAAAACGACGAGCGCGACCCGATCGATCGTCTGCTCGGTGCCCTTTTGGGCTTCGCGCGCGGCGCCTTGATCGTCTTTCTGCTGGGCGCGCTCGGGCTCTGGCTCGATGCCGCGCGTGAGCTCGGTGCAGTCCCAGGCCTGCCGAACCTGAGTCATTCTGCAACGGCCGCCATTGCAAGCAGCACAATCGAGAGCGGGGCAAAACTGGCGCTTTCCGACGGTGCAAGTCCAACGACACGCGCTGCGGTGCAAATGATGGCGCATCCGAAAGAATCGGTTGTCGCCATGCGCTCTCTCCTCGAAGAACCTGCAATCCAAAACTTGATTCGCGATTCTCTTTTTTGGAACCACATCGAACGGGGCGATATCGAAACTGCAATCGACACCGAAGTGTTTCAGGAAATCGCGCGCAATCCTGCAACGCGTGGACGCTTCTTCGACCTCGGCCTGATCGACACGCAAGCGGCCGCAAATCCAAACGCATTCGGGGATCACTGCGCAGAAGTCTTCGAACAAGTTGTGCCGCGTTTGCAAGCCATCAAGCAAGATCCCGAATTTCAGGATTTGATGGCCGACCCGGCGCTCACCGAGGCGGCACAAAACGGTGACGCGTTTGCTTTGCTGTCGCACTCAGGCTTCCGACACTTCGTCGACCGTGTGCTCTCCGGCGACGTCCAAGCTGCCGCCGCCACGCCGCGCGCATCACAAAAATCGCAAGAGCCTCAAGCAACACAAGAATCGCAAACGCCACCCGAAACGCAGACACCGCCAACGCCGCGTAGTCGTACCTACTTCGTCGTGCACGACTCGGCACCATCGTCCTCCGAAGCTTCCCCCGAAACATCGACTGGATCTAACGCTTCCCGCGAATCTCACGAAGCGTCGCCCGACGCGAACCAACCCTCGTCCGCCAAAAAGTAACTCTCGAAAAACGTCTCGCTCCGGCAAGATCGAGGCACACTTCGCGCTTGCCGTCGGTGGCTATTTCGTTCTTGATCTTTTTGTTCGAGAACTCACTACGCAATCACCAGGACCTCTCGGATTCATTCCATTTTCTGCGCGCTGTCACAAACCTGAGCGAATGATTTCCGTCGGTGCAAAATCAACCTGCACCCATGAAGCGGAAGGAATCCGGAGATACAACCCAGCAAGATCCACTGATCGAGAAGAAAAAAAACGATCCAAACAATGGGGTCCACTGCGCTCTGACGCAACACACGCAAAAGAGGCTGGGCTCGCATCTCCGCGAGCCCAGCCTCTTTTGCGTGTCACATTTTTGCGTCAATACTACTTGGTTGCGTGACGACGACGCGCAGCGATGGTCAGCAGGCCAACGCCGAGCAAAAGCGCCGTGGACGGCTCAGGAACGAGCGTGAGTACGCCCGTCACAAAATGACCTTGGTCGTTTTGCTGAAGCGAATCCCAGGGTACACCGTTGTAGGTATAGCCTGGCGCAAAATCGCCAGCGATATAGCAACAATTGCCGCGAAGCGTGTTGTCCTGCCCAAACATGTAACCTACTTCTGCCGAATCTCCGACACCCGGCGTTCCGTCGCTGTGCAAGAGCACATTCCAGGTGGTTTGAAACGAAACCGTGCGACTGCCGGTGCCGCGCAGAATCATTTGACTACACACAGAAGCGTCACTGCATTCATCGTAAAGCAAAAGCGAAGTCGCCCCGGGTTGCCAGTTGCCTCCCGTCCCCGCACCCGTGAACGTGCCAAAGACTTGGTCGGCACCGAATGTTCCGACGCTGATATCGTCGATTTTGATATACGAATCGTTATGGCCTTGCCATCGCAACACCACAGCACCAAAGCGCTCCGAATCGAGAGTGAGATCCCAAACTTCACTCGGATTTGCACTCACAGCGACGTCAACGCGAAACCCCATCTTGTTGTTCAGTGTGACGTCACCGATCCATCCCTGGGTTTGTGCTTCCGCATACGAGCCGCCCGTAAACTGCGTCGAAAAACTCGTCGTCGTGCTGTTCGTCAGCGCAATGTCCGTATTGAATTGTTGATAGCCATTGGGATTTCCACAACACGCATTGCCGTAGTAGCGATAGTTGGCATCGCTCAAATTCGTAAGCGTCACCGAATTGATGCTCAGCGCGTGCGCCGAAGATGCGGCCAACCCACTCATCGCAAATCCCAGCAATGCAACCATCCCCTTGGCGCAACGACGTTGCAGCGAATGCTTTGCAGCGCGCAGCGCATGAGTCGACACAAAAAAGCGACATAGCATAGAAGACAAACCCGCCAAGAACTTCCTCCTTGTTACCGTCGGAGAATCCCTCTCCCGCCGTTCAGCCATTCTCGACGATCCAACAAAGCTATCGCAACTATTGCACTTTACAGCGTATCCTTTTCTCTTGACCGCAAGTTCATCGGATGAGTTCGCGTTTTGCAGCGTTTTTCACGCAATTTGTGACAATCGGAATCCGCCCGCGCGCTTCGCCTGCACACACTCTCCTCACCGTCGTCACCGAAATGCAACAAAACACAGATATTCTGCGCTGCAAAAAGATGGAAAACAAAAACAGGAAAAGAGGAAAACAATGACAATCGAAATCTCAAACCCACTGCGACCGCTCGCACGACTGTTCGTGGCGCTCTACGTCTATCCGGGATGGCAAGCGCTACTGCGTTGCCGCCTCGCAACTGCGCGAGAAAACGCAGCTCTCGCAGACGCGACTCGAAGGAACGGCCCGGACGACTCGGATCATTGCCCCCGATACTCGGAGACGAGATTTTTGGCTCCGAGCCACAGATAGATCCCGATCGCAACACCCGTGAGTGCCGTCGTTTGGGCACTTGCTGCAGATCCCTGCCAACTACCGACGATGCCAATCAAAACCGAAAACAGAATGCTCGCACCGAGCAGCAGATAAACCACCGACGGTTGCGTCGTCAGCAACTCTTTGAGCTTGTAACCCGCGAGAACGAAACCCGCGCCTATCACAACTCCGGTCATGGGGAAATACGCGAGCGGCCCCGTCTCCGGTCCCATGCGTACCATCATTCCATACACCGTCGCTGTGAGTGCGCCTACGACATAGAAATAAAACTTCATCGACACGAGACTTTCTTTCACGATGCCCTCCTTTGGGATTTGAAGATTGGAAACTTTCTCGCATTCGGAAAAACCGCAGCCTCAAGCGTCCGAAGGTGCGGAGAACAAAAGACCACGCTTGAAACTCACCGAAATTTCCTACGCAATGAACGGTTTCGCAGCTCGACGTTTCGGTTTAAAGTAGCGGAATGCAGAACAACGCACGGAAAATTTTCTTTCTCGCTTTGCTGTGGATCGTTGCGGCGGTGCTCACCGCAGGCGCAATGTTTCCCGAAAGCCTGCTCGCACAACGACTGAGATCCATCTCGCCTCTTCTCGCACCGATCTTGGACGATGATCCGCGGCAAGCCGAGGCTCGCAACCGCGGCATGCGCGTGTTGTATCAATTCCTCGACGAGCGCGGCAATGCGCAAATCGTGGAAAAACTCGAAGACGTACCCCCGGAGAAGCGCGCGAACGTCGGTTTTTTCGAAGTGCCTCTGCAGAGCGTCGAAGAGTCGGCGCAAGCAAGCCGCGATGCGGAGCCGCCGAAGATCATCGTATACACAACTTCGTGGTGCGGCTATTGCGAGCGATTGCGCAACGATCTCCGCCGTGCGCAAATTCCCTTCGAGGAACGTGACATCGAACAAAATGACACGTTCGCCGAGGAATATCGAAAACTCGGTGTGCGTGGCGTACCTGCAACTCTCGTCGGCGGAAAGCTCGTCCCGGGTTATCAACCGCAGCGCATCAAACAGCTCTACACGAAATAGTGTTTTAAAATTTCGATACGACGTTTGCGGCAAACGCATTCAATGCGTCGATTTTGTTTTGAAGCGTCAAGGTGTCTTTCTCGTAGATATTGCGGAAGCCGACGATGGCATCCGTAACACCAAGATCTTCGAGACGGCGCGCGCCATCGACGGTGAACGCGGCAAGCGCAATCACATGGATCTCAAACGGCTCCTTCTCGCGTCCGTATTCGCGACGCAGCCGCGCAAGCTGTGCGATCCACGTTTCGAGTTGCGCCGGATCGCCGCCCGCATGCATCCAGCCATCGCCAAGCCGCGCAGCACGATCGAGTGCCGCATCCGAGTGGCCACCAATCAAAATAGGCAACTTTTCCGTCGGAGCCGGACAAATCTTGATGCTCTCGAGATCGTAGTACCGGCCGTGATATTCAAAAAAATTCCCCGTCGCGAGCCCACGAATGATTTCAATCATCTCGTCCATGCGCTTGCCGCGCCCCTGCCATTCTTGACCGCAAATCCGAAAATCCTCGGGCCAAGGGCTCAAGCCCACACCAAAGCCAAAGCGATTGTTCGTCATCACCGCCACCGAGGTCGCCGACTTTGCGACCAACACAGGATTGCGTATCGGGAGTTTCACGACGAAAGTTGTAAAACGCAGCGTCTTCGTCACTGCACCCATCGCCGGAATGAGCGAGAAAGGCTCGATGAAAGGCCGATCTTCGAGAAATTCGCGGTTTCCGTCGGGCGTGTAGGGATACTTGCTGTCGGAGACCTTGGGATAAGCAATGCTGTCTGGGATCACGAACGAGCTGTATCCGGCATTCTCGGCCGCAATCGCAAGCGGCAAATACTGACTCGGATCGCACATCGACTCGGCAAGAGAAAAGCGCATCGTTCGGGTCTCCTTGGGTTGTTCCGAAGTTGGCATGCAGCGCCGCAGCCTGCGCATGCTCACGCGTCGAGAAACGTGCGTTCGCTCTTACACACGGAACGCGTCGACTATGCGTAGCGGAGCCTCCGACACGCTGCAATCTCAGTCCTTGGGACCGACGTTCCTCAACACTTTGCGATGACGTAACGACAAAATCGCAGGATAAATTCGCGAATCTGCCTCCGGAATGATGTCGAGGATCTTTCGAATCGTAAGCTTCGTCGCCGCAAGAAGAGCAATGGATTCTTCCGTGCGTGAGAAATGACGGCGTGCAACTTCGACTTCAAAAGCATCGACAACGATCTCCTGATCGAGCGGCAAATCGGCAACGTCGAGCTGACACAAGCGTTGCACTTCGTCGCCTGCCGTAGCGAGAATTTTGTCGACGTCGACCGGCGGCTCTTTCACCGACGGATCTGCGCGTGCTTCAAACTCGAACGTGGCGTTCTTCCAAGACAAAATTCGCGCGAGCGCTTTCTCTCCCCCTACACGACCAAGTTTCACTCCGCGCACTTGATTTTTGGCCACCACGACTGTGGCCTCTTCGGACAGTTCGAAAAAACGCAGCGTGCCTCCCGACGAAAATGCAGCAAACATGCGAATGAGCCCGTCGATGCCAAAATCCTCAACCGGTCCCTTCACGGCTCGCTTTTGCCATGACGCATCTTTTTTGTACGCCTCGTAAAAGAATTTCACGATCTCGTCGCGTCGAACATCGGCGTCTTGAAACTCAATCGCGATCGCCACCATGGCACCGCTCGCCTTGACTTGACGTGCAACGCGCCCCGTAACGACCAAGACTGAATCACACAGATCATCTTCCAGCACGAGCTGCACGATGTGTCCGATCGCAAACTCCTCGCCATGCGTGGCCACGAGCGCACCGGTGCGACTCACGTTGCGAGTTTCGACATCGATCGTGCCGTGCTCGGTTTTGAGTCTGCCCACGACACGCGTCGGCACGCGCCGCGGTCGCGGCAAAAGATCTGGCGGCGGCGCAAATCCCTCGTCGGTTTCAAGGATCAAATCCGCATCGTCCGTAGCAAGACCAAGGGAATCGACTTCGAGGGTGTCCTTCGAGTTCGGCATTGTCCGTTCCGTTTCTGCTCCGTCAGTATGCGTCCATTGTGCTGGCTTCACTTTCCGGAGCTCGGGAGAGTGGAGTGCGATCCGCACTTGCTTTGCCATGTATCGGAGTGGCCTCGCGTCGCATTCGCACTTATCGCAGCAAGGCAAGCGATTCTGAAGCCATTCTTCGCGCACAGAATGCGCATTTGCTTGGATGCTGCCGCTGTCTTTCCACTTTACGGCCGTCTGCAAATTCGCGGTACAATGCAGACTTCGAAGAACGCACCACCCCATATCTCCGGAGGTGACAACCATGGCCGACAAAGCGGATCTCTCCGACATTGACAGCGAAGGTGTGTATATGTTGTCGATCGAAGAATTTCAGACTCGCCGAAAACCGCGATCCTCGACAACGCTGCAAAACGGTTCCTTCTTCGACACACCATCCGCAGACTGGGGCACGCGCAAACCAGGGCACAGCCCCGCTGACGCAGAAAAAACCGCACGCTAACCCCAACCTTCTCCGTCAAGAGAACACACTCGAAATCGCGTGCGCAGCATTTTTTTCGGAGAGCCTCGGATCCATTCCCTTTGTTGAGCGCTCTCGTCAAACAGGATTGATCCTTTCCGTCGGTGGAAAAACGACGCGCATTCATGAAGCAAAATGCGGATTGATCTTTCGCCGACGTCAAACATTCGTCATGGCTCGCGCAAGTGCTCAAAAAGCAGAATGGATCGGCGAAGCTTAGGAGCCTCGGATCCATTCCATTTTTCGCGAATCAGGACGGATGTTTTCCGTCGGTGAAAAATCAACTCGTCTTTCGAAAGCGGAATGGATCAGAGGCTCCCTTGCATTGCTCCGGCAGTCGGCGAACAAACTGCGGGCTTGAGGAAGGCAAGAATTTTCTCTTCCTGGGCCGCCGCATCGGCTTCACCAAGCTCAACCAAGCGCGAAATGAAATCCGCTTGAAACATGATCGCGCTCAAGAGATCGGAACTGCGCGCGTTGCGCGTACCCAGACGACGCGTCAGAAAGCGGAACAAACGCGGCAAATGCGGTTCAAATTCCGTCGCAATCACACCGAGATCCTGGGATGGACGCAGCACAAGCAAATCCACCTTGCGCAAATCGCACGGCGACGCAGCCTCTCGCTCGGCAATCAACTGATTGATGCGCTCGAGCTGTGCTGCATCGTGATCGAGCAAATCGAGAAAAACTGCGTTGTAAAGAATGCCGAGAATGCGCGCCGGGCTGGGGTAAGCATTCGATTCCACCGGCGCGCCGTGCGCAACAGGAAATCGACGATTGGAGATGGCAAAGATTCGTGTAGCACCTAAATGTGTCGCCGGAGAAAGCGGCGAATGCAACCGCACGCCACCGTCTCCATACCAGCCGTCTCCGACTTGCACGGCCGGAAATGCAAGCGGGATCGATGCCGAGGCCATCACATGTTCGACGCGAATCTCCGTTTGCTCGCTACGCCTTTGATACATCTGCCAATTGCAAAGATTGCGTCCCTGGCACCACGTCACCGTCTCGCCGGTGCGGAAATCCGTCGCCGTGAGCCCCAGCGTTTGCACCTTGCCTCGCTCGATGGCATGACGAACTCCGGGAAGACTTCCGTCGCTGCTCCCGAAGCTTTGCTCGAGAAGCGTGCGAAACGGAGAAGTGTCGACGAGCGCACGCACTTGCGGGATTTGTCCATGCCCGCCGAGGATCGTCAATTGCAAAAAAGTGCGAAACATTTGCCCGAGAAGCGAAAGCGTATCGACGCGAAACACTTGATCGACGGAGAGATTCAGCCAAATCTGCGAAAGATCGCGCACCGCATCTGCAAACGATCCGGAATGATTGGCAAGATACGTCGCATTGATTGCACCGGCGGAAACACCTGTCAAAATCGGTGGCGCGAGCTCAGGCGCACATTTCGCAAGATGCCGCAATACACCAATCTGATACGCCGCACGCGCACCGCCGCCACCAAACACGAACGCCGTCGTTTCACGCTCCGCCATCGAACCCGTCTCTCTCAGCACGCCTTTCTCTGTGTTCTCGCGCGAGTCCTTTCCGGAAGCAAAAGGCAACTCGCAGCTCCCATTGTCCACATTCTCTTGCGTCATCGTTCTTCCGTCATCTTGGCGCCATCGCTCGTTTTGTGATCACAAAAAAGTGTCGGATCGACACCTTGCAACATGGACTTTCCGAATCGGTTCACTCTGACATATTTCACACCGAAATTGCGCCCGGCGCAGCTTCCCGGTGCGGGAGGCATTTGCGACTACGAACGCTTGGGGAAAGTGTGACCCGGGCGCGATTCGAACGCGCGACCCCCACCTTCGGAGGGTGGTGCTCTATCCAAGCTGAGCTACCGGGCCAAAAAAGAAATCCTACTTGGCACAAAACATAATCCCAAGCGGTTCCAAACGCGTTCCGACGGACCAATGCGAGAATGGTGGGACGTGCTGGGATTGAACCAGCGACCCCTGCCGTGTGAAGGCAGTGCTCTCCCGCTGAGCTAACGTCCCTCGTGCTTGATCTTGGAAGCGCGCGTCTTTTTAGGCATTCCACCGCCGAAACGCAAGAGCAGCTCCACCTCCGCACTCCTCTTCGTCGCTCGACTGCCTGCCTCCTCAACGCGCTCCGACGATAGCAACCGCGCGAACTACGCCGTCGCGCGTACAGCCGCTTCCTGACGCTATTGCTTTTTCAAAAGCCGCTTCTGTTCGCACGCCGCCGCGATGAACGCCACGAAGAGCGGGTGCGGATCGAAAGGTCGCGATTTGAACTCGGGATGAAACTGGCTTGCCACGAACCACGGATGCTCCGCGAGCTCGACGATCTCGACCAGGCGCCCGTCGGGCGAAGTGCCGGAGATCACGAGCCCCGCGTGGGCCAGGCGATCACGATAGGCCGGATTGAATTCATACCGATGGCGATGGCGCTCCGAAATTTTGTCTGTGCCATACGCTGCATGCGCTTTCGTACCCGGCACGAGCACGCACGGATAACTTCCCAACCGCATCGTTGCACCCATGTCCTGCACTTCACGCTGCTCGGGCAAAAGATCGATCACGGGATGAGGTGTGTTCGGATTCACTTCAAACGAATTCGCACCCTCGAGCTTCGCGACGTTGCGCGCAAACTCGATCGTCGCGAACTGCATCCCAAAGCAAATCCCAAAGAACGGAATCTTCTTTTCACGCGCATACTGCACCGCACGAATCTTGCCCTCTGCGCCACGCGAACCAAAACCGTGCGGCACGAGAATGCCGTCCATATCTTTGAGCACCGACGGATCCTCAAGTTGCTCGGAATCAAAATAGTGGATCGTCACTTGTGCGCGGCGTGCATAACCACCGTGATACAACGCCTCATTCAAACTCTTGTAGGACTCGGTCAGGTTCACGTATTTCCCGACCATCGCGATATCGAGGGTGATCTCGGGGTGATGCACGCGCTCAAGCAAATCGTCCCAGACTTGCAATTGCGGTCGTCCACTCCAGATGTTCAAGATCTGCATCAATTGATCGTCGAGACCTTCTTCATGAAACGCGATCGGCACTTCGTAGATGCAATCGACATCTTTCGCAGTAATCACGGCATTGCGACTCACGTTGCAAAAGAGCGCAATCTTGTTCTTCGCTTCGGGTGTCAGCTCGCGCTCCGTTCGACACATAATAATGTCAGGCTGAATTCCGACGCTGAGCAGCTCTTTCACCGAATGTTGCACGGGCTTGGTTTTTTGTTCCCCGGCTTTCCCCATGTAGGGCACGAGCGCCATGTGCACGAAACAAGTGTTCTCGCGTCCGACGTCGATGCGGAATTGCCGAATCGCTTCCAGGAACGGCAACGACTCGATGTCACCCACCGTCCC